>DATCXL010000669.1:0-15342 GCA_036565825.1 Mycobacteriales bacterium | reverse complement strand
ACGAAGCCGGGACACGTAGGTCTGGATTGCCGGCCGTGCTCTGTCCGGCGGAGAGCCGTCCCACAGCAGATCGGCCAGCCGTTCCAGCGGCACCAGCCGATTGCACTCCAACAGCAGCAGGCCGACCAGGCACCGTTCCTGCCGCCGGCCGAGGGTAACCCACTCGGATCCGGCACGGGCTCCCACACTGCCCATAAGAAAGAACTGCACACTAACCAGGCTAATAGGTACATGTAGATTTTGTTGGTCAGGTAATCACGGCGGAGCGGCCTCTCCGCGGCGGGGTTTGTGGAGGAATGCGCGGAGGCGGCGTAGCGGCCAGGTGTTGATCACGTCGTCGGGGGTGAGCCAGCCGCGCTGGGCGATCCCGATGCCGTAACGCAGGAAATCCAGGTGACCGGCGGCGTGCGCGTCGCTGTCCACGGCAAACCGCACCCCGTGCCGCCTGGCCCGCACGATCAGTTCGTCGGGCAGGTCGAGCCGGTCGGGCAGCGAGTTGACCTCCAGGGCGGTCCCGGTCCGGGCACACGCGGCGAACACCTCGTCCATGTCGGCGTCCACCGGTGGACGCCGGCCGATCTGCCTGGCGGTCAGGTGCCCGAGGATGTTCACGTGCGGGTTCTGGCAGGCCCGGACCAGTCGACGGGTCATCTCGGCACGGGACTGACCGAAGTGCGAGTGCACCGAGGCGACACACAGGTCGAACCCGGCCAGGAAGTCGGCCGGCCAGTCCACCTCACCGTCCGGTCCGATGTTCAGTTCGGTGCCGTGCAACACCCGCATCCGCCGGTGCCGGCTGTCGAGTTCACGAACCCGGCCACGCTGGTCGAGCATCTTGCGATCCGACATCCGCTGCATGAACAGATTCGGTGCGTGGTCGGTCACCGCGAAGTAGGAGTACCCGCGCCGCGCCGCCGCGTCGACCATCGTCTCCAGCGAGGACACCCCGTCGGTCAGGTTGGTGTGGGTGTGCAGGTCACCGCGGATCGCCTGTTCGGTGACCAGGTCGGGCAACTCCCCGGCCAACGCGGCCTCGATCTCGCCCCGGTCCTCCCGCAACGTCGGCGGGATCCAGGGCAGCCCCAACCGGGCGTAGACCTCCTCCTCGGTCTGCGACACCATCAGTTCGTCGGTCTCGGCGTCGAACAGCCCGTACTCGGACAGCTTCAGTCCCCTGCGGCCGGCGATCTCGCGGGTCCGGATGTTGTGTGCCTTGGAACCGGTGAAGTACTGGAGTGCCGCGCCCCACGCGGCCGGTACGACCACCCGAAGGTCGATCTGCAACCCCGACGAGGTGCGCACCGAGGACTTGGTCTCACCGTGGGCGACCACCTCGACCACCGACGGCAACCCGACGAACGCCTCCATCAGCGGCCCGGCATCCTCGGCGGTGGCCAGCACGTCGACGTCGCCGATGGTCTCCCGCATCCGCCGCAGCGACCCGGCGTAGGCGCACCGGGTACACCCGGGCACCGACGCCAGTTCGGCCACCACCGGCTCGGCCACCTCCAGCGCGACGTCCAGCCGCACCCGGCCGCCGGCCTGCCGCAACAACTCGACGCCGTGCCGGATGTTCTCCTCGGTCTTGGGTCCGAAGCCCTTCAGGTCACGCAACCGCTCCGCGTCCAGTGCGGAGAGCAGTTCGTCGATCGAGGAGACGCCCAGTTCCTCGTAGAGCAGCATGGCCTTGCGCGGCCCGAGGGTGGGTATCTCGGTGAGCTCACGGACCCCGGCCGGGATCTGCGCCCGCAGCTCGTCGACCACCTCGACGTGCCCGGTGCGCAGGTACTCGTTGATCTTGTCCGCGATCGACTGCCCCACGCCGGGAATCTGCCGCAACCCGGCGTCGTCGAGGGTGGACACGTCCTGGTGGTAGCCGGCGATGGCACGGGCCGCCTTCTCGTAGACCCGTGCCTTGTACTGCTCACCACCGGTGATCGCGATCAGGTCGGCGTACTCCTGGAACAGCCCACCGACCTCCTCGTTGGGCCGGGCCATGACCTCACTGTAGGCGCGCGGGCACCAACTCTCAGTTCGAGAATCAGCGCCCGCGATGGTCAACCAGAAACCGGGACGATCCGGCTCAGACGACCCCGTCCTGCCACCACCAGAACTGTGAGCCGTACGGGTACTCGACCCGGCTGTCGACGTGCTGGTGATCGGCGGTGAAGGTCTCCAGGCCGGAGAACCCGGACGTCTCGGCCCGCTGGTAGATGGTCTTGTTGGACACTCCGGCGGACAGGTCGGCGGCCACCCCGTACAGGTGCATGCTGTTGCTCGCGCCGCCCACCGCCGCGTTGTGGGTGATGCTACGGAAGCCGGAGTTGATGTTGATCGGGATGTTGCCCAGCTTCACCCGGACCGCCTCAAGCTTGTACATCAGGCGGCGCACGTTCTCCTGAACGGTGGCCGCGCCGACCTTGCCGCCACCGAACGTGCCGCTGACCCGGTCGGTGAACTCACTCCAGTTGAAGTGGGCAGTGGATCCGTCGGCGGACTCCAGTGCGTTGAGCTTGCTCTGGGTGGCCGGTCCCACCACGCCGTCGACGGACAGGCCGTAGGCGCTCTGGAACCGGCGGACCGCGCTGTTGGTGCCCGGGCCGAAGCTCCCGTCGACGGCGACGAACGTCTGGCTGGGGCTGCCCGCCGCCCAGCCGGCCACCCGGATCTGCAACTCACGCACGTCAGCACCGGACGCGCCCTGGGACAGGGTTCGGCTCCACGGGTAGGCCCACGCCCGGGTCGCCCGGAACGTGCCGACGCCACCGATCGCGAGCGCGGCGACCCCCACCGCACCCGCCCTGAGCAGGCCACGACGGCTTGGCGACGTGATCCCGAAACTCTCGAAACTCGTGTCGGTCATTCGACGCGCCTCCTTCGATGCCGTTGCCCACCCCCACGCAACGGGTCGGGCATCGAGCCCGGTGGTCGCGGCGCGGAGTTGGTCCACGGACAGTCGGGTCCGTACCGGCATGGTGCAGCGCCGCCACCAAAAAGGAAAGGGGCATACGGGAGATTTCCGAATCCAGCCCCAAACCCATAGCAAGCACGTCAAGATCCGCCAGAACACCTCTGGTCAACACCGCATATGTTCGGGAGAATCAGACTATGCGGGTACGACTGGCCTACGGCGATGATGGGCTGGTCGTCGACCTGCCCGACGACCGGACCACCGTGGTAGAACCGTCCTACCAGGCGGGGGCGGCCGATCCGGTCGCGCTGTTGACCACCGCCCTGCGCGCTCCGGTGGCCGGTCCACCGCTGCGGGAACTGGTCCGACCCGGTCAGACCGTGGCCATCTCGATCTGTGACGGCACCCGGCCGCAACCGCGCGAGTTGGTGATCCCGGCCATCCTCGCCGAACTCGACGGCGTGGTGCGCCTGGAGGACGTGGTGCTACTGGTGGCCACCGGAACCCACCGCGGTAACACCGAGGCCGAACTGCGTGCGATGCTCACCGACGAGGTCTTCGACTCGGTCCGGGTGGTCAACCACGACGCCCGAAACGCCGACTCGATGGTCTGGTGCGGACGGTTCGGTGCCGACGTTCCGGTCTGGTTGGCCAGCGAGTGGGTGCGGGCCGACGTGCGGATCACCACCGGGTTCGTCGAGCCACACTTCTTCGCCGGATTCTCCGGCGGACCCAAGATGGTCGCCCCCGGTCTGGCCGCCCTGGAGACCGTGCTCACCCTGCACGACGCGGTCCGGATCGGGCATCCGCGCGCGACCTGGGGTGTCACGGTCGGCAACCCGGTGCACGACGACGTGCGCGCCATCGCCGCGGCCACCGGTGTGGACTTCGCCCTGGACGTGGTGATCAACCGGGACCGGCAGATCGTCGCCGCGTTCGGCGGCGAACTGTTCGCGATGCACGCCGCGGCCTGTGAACTGGTCGGCCGACTGGCCATGCGTCAGGTCGCCGCGCCGTTCGACGTGGTGGTCACCACCAACTCCGGATATCCACTGGACCAGAACCTCTACCAGTCGGTGAAGGGGATGTCCGCGGCGGCGGCGGTGACCAGGCCGGGCGGGATGATCATCTGCGCGGCAGAGTGTCGGGACGGCTTTCCCGACCATGGCCCATACCGGCAGATTCTCACCAGGGCGGACAGCCCGCAGGCACTGCTCGACGAGATCATCGGGCGGTCCGACACGGTGCCCGACCAGTGGCAGGTGCAGATCCAGGCCGGGATCCAGACGCGTGCCCGGGTGGTGATGCACACCGGTCATCTCTCCGACGCCGACCTGGCCGACGCGCACCTGGAGCAGACCCACGACATCGCCGCCACGGTGGCAGACGTACTCATGAGGACGGGACCAACCGGTCGGGTATGCGTGCTCCCCGAGGGTCCACAGACCGTTCCGTACCTTGTGGGCTGAGACAACACACGATTGCAGCGTGTAAAGCCGGCTCCGCCACCCGAACCAGAGGTAATGGACTCATCAGCCGCTTGACGGAAAACTGACCACGCTCAGTAATCAAAATACACCCAAGGACATGCCAAGTCGTTATTGTCCTGCGCTTGTGTGCTGGGCCCTGGTCACTGTATGAGTTCACTGCCACTTCCAGATACGAGAGGCAGACAGCATGCTGGCCAAGCAGACACTGGTCGTCGGGACGGCTCTGCTCCTTGCCGTTGCGACCGCTGGGTGCGGTTCCAAGGGCGCGGCAGACACCACGGCGTCCTCGGACACCATCACCTTCGGCGCGGCGATGTCACTGACCGGCGCGCTCGCCCGGGAGGGTGAACTGACCAAGGAGGGCTACGACCTCTGCCAAACCAAGGTCAACGCCAAGGGTGGGGTGCAGGTCGGGGACCAGAAACTCAAGCTGAACATCGAGTACCAGGACGACACCTCGGCGCCTGACACCGCCGCGCAGATCGTGGACCAGTTCAACGACAAGGGTGTGAAGTTCATCCTGTCCTCCTACGGCTCGGCCAACACCGAGGCGCAGGCTGCGGTCATCGAGCGCAACGGGCAGTTGATGGTCGACTCCGCCGGTGCCAACAACAAGATCTTCGAGAAGGGCTACAAGCACACCTTCGCGGTGCTCTCGCCAGCCACCGAGTACGCGGCGTCGATCGTCAAGGCGATCAACGAGATGGCCACCCCCAAGCCCAAGACGGTGGTGTTCCTCTCCGCCGATGACGGCTTCTCCAAGACGGTCACCGAGGGAGGTATGGCGCAGGCCGAGAAGGACGGGTTCACCGTCATGCCGGCCCAGTTCTTCCCGGCCAACACCTCCGACGTCAGCTCGGCCCTGAACAAGATCAAGGGTGACAAGCCCGACGTGGTCATCGGCTCGGTGCACGTGGTCGAGGGTGTGGCCATCATCAAGCAGGCCCAGGAGCTCGGTGTGGTCCCGTCCGGTGGCTTCGGTGAGACCGTCGCGCCGCCCACGCCCGACTTCGTCAAGACCCTGGCCGCCCAGGCCGAGAACGTGCTCGGATCCAGCCAGTGGACCGACACCACCAAGGGCACCGACAAGTACTTCGGTACCGCCAAGGACTACGCGGCTGACATCAAGAGCACCTACGGCCACGACGCGGACTACCACGACGCCGAGGCCTCGGCCGCCTGCCTGGCGATGGTGCTGGCCGTGGAGAAGGCCGGATCCACCGACGCTGCCAAGGTGCGCGACGCGCTGGCCGGCCTGGACACCGAGTCCTTCTTCGGCCAGATCAAGTTCGACGAGACCGGACAGAACATCTACAAGTCGATGTCGGTGATCCAGATCCAGCAGGGTAAGGCCCTGACGGTGTGGCCCAAGGACGCGGCGGAGGCCAGCCTCATCTGGCCGGGAACCAAGAAGTGACGTCGTTCATCCAGGCGACGCTCTACGGCCTGCTCCAGGGAGGGCTGCTCGCGCTGGTCGCGGTCGGCTTCTCCCTGGTGTGGGGCGTGATGAACATCGTCAACCTCGCCCACGGATCGTTCGTCATCCTGGGCTCCTACATCGCCTGGGAAATGAGCACCCGGTTCGGGATCGACCCGTTCCTCGGCATGTTCGTGGCGGCGATCATCCTGTTCGTCCTCGGGTACGTGGTCCAGCGGTCCGTGATCAACCTCGTGGTCAACGCACCGATCTTCATCACGCTGCTACTGACCTTCGGCATCGACCTGCTGCTGGTACAGGGAATGAACATCGCGTTCTCCGCCGACTTCCGCAGCATCAAGACGTCGTACGCGTCCAACAGCGTCCGGCTGGGTGATGTCCAGCTTCCGCTGGGTCGGATGTTGGCGTTCATCGTCACCATCGCGCTGACCCTGCTGCTGGTGGTGTTGGTGACCCGGACCCGCACCGGTCTGTCGATCATGGCGACCGGGATGGACCGGGGTGCGGCCCGACTGATGGGTATCCGGGCCCGGCACGTGTACGCGCTCACCTTCGGGCTGGCCTGCGCCATGGCGGGCATGGCCGGCGCGATGGTGGGCATGGTCGGGACCTTCCATCCGGCCGATGCCGCCGGGTTCACCCTGTTCTCGTTCGTGATCGCGGTCCTGGGCGGGCTGGGCAACATGTACGGCGCCCTGTTCGGCGGCCTGTTGCTGGGCCTGGTCGAGGCGTGGGGCGGGCAGTACCTGCCCGGCACCTGGGTGAACGCGCTGGCGTTCCTGGTCCTGGTCCTCGTGCTCATCTTCCGGCCGTCCGGGCTGGTCGGGCGCGCGTTCTACTCGATGCGGGTGGAGGTGTGACGAATGGCAACGGACGCGAGTACTGACGCGACTGAGGCGACCGCCGACCCGGACACCGGTACGACCGGTCGGCCCGGTCGGCCCACCGCCGGGACGACGAACCCGTCGCTGGTTCGCCGCATGCTGCCATGGGCGTTGGGGCTGTTGGCCGTACTTGCCTGCCTGGGCCTGCAGACCCAACTGTTCACCGGCCAGGAGCGCACCGTCACCACGATCTTCATGTTCGTGGCACTGGCCCAGGGCTGGAACCTCATCGGCGGGTTCGCCGGTTACGCCTGCTTCGGCCAGGTGGTGTTCTTCGGTCTCGGTGGATACACCACCGCCGTACTGATGAGTCACGCGCACTGGTCGTTCTGGCCGACGCTGTTGGCCAGCGCCGTGGTGGCCGCCATCTTCGGTGCGTTGATCGGTCTGCCACTGCTGCGACTGAAGGGCCACTACTTCGCGGTCGCCACCCTCGGTGTCGCCGAGGGTATGCGCGAGGTGATCACCAACGTGCCGTCACTCACCGGTGGCGGGGCCGGCATCTCGGTTCCGGTCGTGGGTGACCAGGCCACCACGCCGTATCTGGGCAACGATGGTTTCTACCTGCTGTTCCTGATGCTGGCGGTCGGCACGACGCTGTTGTCGGCTCTGGTGTCGCGCAGCAGGTTCGGTTTCGCGCTGCGGGCGATCAACCAGGACGAGGACGCGGCCGCGTCGATGGGGGTGAACACCACCCGTACCAAGGTGGTGACCTTCACCGTGTCGGGCTTTGTCACCGGCCTGGTCGGAGCCAGTTACGGGTTCCAGCAGATCACCATCTTCCCGGAACGGCTGTTCGACGTGAACATCACCGTGCTCATGATCATCATGGTGATCCTGGGCGGCAGCGGTACCGTGCTGGGCCCGGTGATCGGCGCGGTCGGTCTGCAGTTCGTGTCGGAGTGGCTGCGCCAGCACTACACCGACGCGCACGTGTTCATTCTCGGTGCGGTGATCATCGCCGCGGTCGTGTTGCTGCCCCAGGGGGTGGTCACCTACGTCCGCGATGCCTGGCGCAGGCGGGAGTTCTCGTTGCTGTCCAACGTCCGGAGATATCGACTGTGAGCGACACACCAGTGTTGGAGACACGCGGTCTCGGCCGACGCTTCGGCGGCCTGGACGCGGTGAAGGACGTGTCGCTGAGCATCCCCGCCGGCCAGACGCTGGGGGTCATCGGACCCAACGGTGCGGGCAAGAGCACGTTCGTGAACCTGGTCACCGGGCACCTGCGTCCCACCTCGGGGCGGGTCCTGGTGGACGGCCACGACGTGACCGGCGCCCGCCCGTGGGTGGTGGCCAGAGCCCGGGTCGCCCGGACGTTCCAGATCGTCAAGCCGTTCCGCGGCATGACGGTCCGGGAGAACGTCGCCATCGGGGTGCTCTACGGCCCGACCGGCACCGGCGCCATGCGGCACGCCCTGCGCACCGCCGACGAGGTGCTCGAACGGGTCGGGCTGGTCGGACAGGCAAGCCGATCCCCCGGTGAACTGACGGTGGCCGACGCGCGGCGGCTGGAGTTGGCCAAGGCGCTGGCGCTCAAACCTCGACTGCTGTTGTTGGACGAGGTGATGGCCGGCCTGCGGCACAGCGAGATCGAGCCAAGCCTCGAACTCATCGGTCAACTGAAGGCCGAGGGCATGACGATCGTGGTCATCGAACACGTGATGAAGGCGATCCTGGCCATCAGCGACCGGATCCTGGTACTTCACCAGGGCCAGGTACTGACCAGCGGTGAACCACGCGAGGTGCTCTCCGACAGTCGGGTGATCGAGGCGTACCTGGGTCAGCGTTACGCGAAACGGCAGGAGGCCTAGTGCTGCTCGAGGTTGCTGGCCTGGCCACCGGCTACGGCCGTGTCCAGGTGCTGTGGGACATCGACCTGACCATCGAGGAGAAGGAGGTCGTCGCGCTGGTCGGGCCGAACGGCGCCGGCAAGTCGACCCTGCTGCGCGCACTGTCGGGCATGATCCCGGCTCGGTCCGGCTCGATCCGCTTCCGGGACACCGACGTCACCGGCCGGTCGATCGAACAGATCGCCGACCTCGGTGTCGCGCACGTCCCCGAGGGCCGCCGACTGTTCCCCGGCCTGACCGTGCGGGACAACCTCCGGCTGGGCGGTTGGCGGAACAAGAAGTCCGACATCGAGCGGGTCGTCGACCTGTTTCCGAAGTTGGGTGACCGGCTCAACCAGGTCGCGGGCAGCATGTCTGGCGGCGAGCAGCAGATGTGCGCCATCGCGCGGGGGTTGATGGGGCAACCGGACCTGATCATGATCGACGAACTCTCGCTGGGCCTGGCCCCGCTGATCGTCGACGAGATCCTCGAACGACTGCCCGACATCACCGCGTCGGGAACGTCGGTGCTGCTGGTGGAACAGGACGTGGACGCGGCACTGTCCGTGGCCGCCCGCGGATACGTGCTGGAAACCGGCCGGATACTGCTGTCCGGTCAGGCCAGCGACCTGCTGGCGGACAAGCGCATCCAGGAGAGCTACCTCGGCATCACCTGACGTCCGGATCGCGTTCCACCGGGCCGGGGTGGGTGGCGTCGGGACGGTCGGCGTCGGACGACGTCGCCCGCCTGCCCACCCACCACGGCCGGGTGCCGGTAGCCGAAGTGGCCGACGCTCCTGAGCGTGGACACCACTGTCGCCGCGAGGCCCACCCCCGGCGCCTACCGTGTGTTTCGGCGTGCGCCGAAGACTCCCGAAACCGTATTCACCCTGTCCGGGTGAGGCGGTGCCGTGCTCGCCGCCCTACCGTCCCCCTCACTCGGTTTCCGGGCACCGCCACAGTCGCGGGCCTGGTAAACGGCGTTCACCGGAGATGAGACGGAGTGACGGCGCGGTGCTGGCTGTTCGTTATGAAAATTTCCGGCAGGAGGGCATGACCGGACTCCACCACCGGTCGCCCCAGCCCGCCGCGGTACGGGGGCAGAACGGGATTCGAACACCAACCGGGCTGGCCCGCGGGGACACTCGACCACCGAGTGATTCAGGGGCCCTCCTGCTGGACACCGGTCCGGCGTTGTATCAGGTGGCCGGACAACCGTTGTGGGTCGAGGCCGAGTGCGTGTCCAACGAGCGTTTCGCCACCTTCGTCGGCGCGACCAGTCACGTCACCGACGCTGAGCGGTCCGGCTTCTCCTTTGTGTTCGTCGGGTCGATACCCGACGACTTCGGGTGCGCCGACAGTGTTTGGGGAACCGAGTGGTGGTGGGAGGTAGCCGGCGCGGACTGGCGTCACCCCGACGGCCCCGGCTCGACCGTTGTCGACAGCCTCGAAGAACCGGTCATACACGTGTCCTGGCGTGACGCCCAGGCGTTCTGTGCGTGGTCGGGGCTGCGCCTGCCGACCGAGGCGGAGTGGGAGGCCGCTGTCCGAGGTTCTGACCTGCACCAGGTGAGCGGGGCTGTTCCATCTCGGCTCCCACCCTGGTGGGAGTGGACGGCGGACCGGTTCTCGCCGCGCGGTGACGAGGGCGAAACATCCGGAACTGACACGGCCGGCCTGGTCGAGCGTAGGTGTCTACGGGGCGATCTCCGCGCCCACGACGCCGCCTGCTACCACCCGGGTCGAGGGTCGGCCCGGATGGGTGCCGTACCCGAGTCCTCCTCCGTAAACGTCGGATTCAGATGCCTACATGAATGTCCGTAAGGCCGCGAAACGCAGCGCGATCACGTCAGTTATCCGGGCCGCCGTTCTTGTCTGGCCCGGATAACCGGTTCCGGATCGGCATTCGTACGCTCCGACAGCACTTCTAGAATGATGGCGTGCCACAGCTGGAGGAAGGCCAGGGGGAACGCGCCAACGTACCCGCACCAAAGGTGCGGATACCCACACAACATCCCGCGCTGGTGCCGCGCGAGCGACTGCTTGGCCTGTTCGACCCCGCTCGGTCTGACCACAACACGGCCGCGCCGCAGGTCACCCTGGTGTGCGCGCCGGCCGGATCGGGAAAGACCTCGCTGCTGTCGGCCTGGGCCGAACGCCTACACACCCGCCAGATACCGGCCGGCGTCGGCGCGTCCCCGGTTGCCTGGGTGTCGCTGGACAACAACGACAACGACATCTTCCTACTGTGGTCGGCGATCCTCGCCGCACTGGAACAGACCGGCACCTGGGGTCGTGGCAGCACCCTGTCGCAGCTCAGCCCACCCCGTACGGCGATGGAACCGGGCTTCCTGTCCGCTGTCGTGACCGCCTTCGAGGAGGTCACGACACCAGTCTGGCTGATACTCGACGAGGTTCAGGAACTGTATGACACGGCCGCACTGCGCAGCCTGGACATGCTGTTACGGCGTCTCCCCCAGCAACTGCGAGTGGTCCTGTCGACCCGGTGCGAGCCATCGCTGGCGCTGGCTCGGTTACGGATCGAGGGCCGCCTCAACGAAATCCACGCCGGCCATCTAACCTTCACCCGCGACGAGGCGGCACTGCTGCTCGCCGGGCACGAGGTCGTACTCACCGATCAGGAACTGGACCTCCTGCTGGAACGCACCGAGGGATGGGCGGCCGGACTGCGGTTGGCCGCGATCTCGCTCACCGACGAGATCGACCGGGCCGCACGTATCGCCCAGTTCGCCGGTGACGAACGGACGGTCGCCGACTACCTGGTCGGCGAGGTCCTGTCCCAACAGCCTGAACACATCCGCCAGTTCCTGCTGGCGACCAGCGTCTGCGACCAGTTCACCGTGGACCTCGCCGCGGTGCTGTCCGGCCGGGAGGACGCCGGCGACATCCTCGACGGCCTGGAACGCTCCAACACACTGATCGTCCGACTCGGCCGCACCCGTACCTGGTACCGCTACCACGCGCTGATGGGCGGTTATCTGCGAGCCGAGTTGCACCGCCGGCACGTCTCACTGCCGCGCCGACTGCACCGGATTGCCTCGGACTGGTTCGCCGCCCAGGGCACGGCGCTGCCCGCGCTGGAGCATGCCACGGCGGCCGGCGACATCGAACTGACCTCGGGCCTGTTGCAGCGGAACGGTCTTCCACTCGTGCTGGGCGGCGAAGGCGCCCGGCTGCGCCGGCTGTTCGACGGCATGGCACCAACCCTGCTGGCGCGACCGCACGTCGCGCTGGTCGCGGCCGCAACCGCACTGGACGTCGGCGACGTACCGACCGCCGACTCCCGCCTTGATCTGATGGGCCTGACGGTGTCCGGGCAGCCGACCGAACGGCTGCGCGCGCTGCACGCGGCGGTGGCGCTGCACCGCGCCCGGCTACACGGCGACCTTCCGGCTGCGTTGGAGACCCTGGCATCGGTGCACACCGCACGAACAGGGGATGCCGACGTCGACCTGCTGGCCCTGCTCAACCGGGGCATCTCACACATCTGGCTGGGTGATCCGGACACCGCCGAGGTCGAACTCCAGCACGCCCTGGCGTTGGCCACCGCGGCCGGCCGTGACAACGTGACGTTGCAGTGCCTGGGCAACCTGGGTGCGGTCTCGGCGTCCACCGGCGACATGGTCGAGATGTCCGACCGGGCCCGCACCGCACTGGAGTTCGCCGCGAAACGGGGGTGGGCACAGATATCGCACTGTGCCTTCGCCTACGTACTGGCCGGCTGGGGCGCCTTCCAACGACTGGACGAGGCGGCCGGCTGGTATGCACCGCAGGCGGTGAAACTGTTGGAGGGACAGACCGACACCACCATCGAACTGTCCGCACTGAGCCTCGCGGCGATGGTCGCCTTCGACTCGTCAGAGGACCGGCACGGTGTGGTGGCCTCACTGCGGGCCGCATGGCAACGGCTGGGCCGGGAGCTGATGGCACCGGCGCTGGTGGGGTACGTCGCACCCTTCGAGCAGCGGATGGCACTTCGGGTCGGCGAGACCGGCTGGGCGGCGGAGGTGCCCGAGCGGGTCGGCGACCTGGTAGGAACCGGAGGCGAGTACCACTACCTGCGCGCCGTGATGTTGGCCCACAAGGGACGATCAGGCCCGGCCCGCCGGATGCTACGCCCGGTCATCGACGGACTGATCCGATGTCTCGTCGACACCACCCTGGTCGAGGCGTGGCTACTGGAGGCGGTACTCGCCGACGGCACGGGCGACCGGCGCCGTGGGCACGAGGCGCTGGTCGCGGCACTGGGCGTGGCCGAGCCCAGGCAGGCACTGCGTCCGTTCGCGGAGGGTGGTCGGCGGATACGCGACATGTTGGCCCGAGGCGCCGGACGGTTCGGGCGGCACGAGGAGTTCGCCGGTCGGATCCTGACCGCGGTGCCATCTGGTCGGCCAGGACCCACCGACCTGCTCACGCCACGGGAGCTGGAGACGCTGGCCGAGTTGCCATCGATGCACACCACCGAGGAGATCGCCGAGGCGCTGCATGTCTCGGTGAACACCGTCAAGACTCACCTTCGCGGGGTCTACCGGAAGCTCGGGGTGCGTAACCGGCGCGATGCCGTCGTCGTGGCCCGCCGGTGTGGGCTGCTGTGACCAGTGAGTCCAAGCCCTCGCCGGGGCGGCCGGCGGGTTGGTAGCGTGCCCTCGCGCTCAGGTCTTACGCCCCAGGCCGGCGTAGAAGGAGATCCACGGGTCCGGCTGTTCCGGTTTGCCGGGGTCCGGCCGCCAGTCCATGCCGGGCACCACTCCGGGCTCGACGAGTTCGAAGCCGGCGAACAACTCCACCACCTGCGCTCGGGTGCGCGTGGTGATCGGGTTGGTCGTGGTGTTGTAGATCCCCATGACGTCCTCCCCCGCGTCCATCGCGGTCGGTGGTAGCCCGTCGGTGCTGCCGTGCGAGACCACCAGGTAGCTACCCGGGGCCACGGCGTCCCGGTAGGCAGCGAGGATGCGGGCGGGGTCGTCCGAGTCGGGCACGAAGTGCAGCACCGCCACGGTGAGCACCGCGACCGGGCGACCCATGTCGAGTAGTCGGCGCAGTGCCGGGTGGTCCAGCACCGCCGCGGGTTGGCGCAGGTCGCCCTCGATCGCCACGACACGCGGGTTCCCGTCGAGGATGCGGGTGCTGTGGGCGACCGCCACCGGCTCGCGGTCCACGTACACCACCCGGCAGTCGGGATTGATCCGCTGGGCGATCTCGTGCACGTTGCCTGCGGTGGGGATACCCGAACCAAGATCCAGGAACTGTTCAATACCCGCACCGACCAGGTGGCGTACCGCGCGGTTGAGGAATGACCGGTTCGCCCGGGCACCGGCGGCCACCGACGGGTAGATTCGCATCGCGGCCTGGGCCGCCGCCCGGTCCACGGCAAAGTTGTGCGCACCGCCCAGGAAGTAGTCATACATCCGCGCGACGCTTGGTTGGTCGACATCCACCACGTCCACCTCCGTCAGCCACAGGTCGATGTCACAATCCTGCCCGGTACGGCCGACGTTCTGGGCTCACCCCGACGGTTTGGTGTGTGGTTGACCGACCCTGAACGCGCACCGGGTGGTTCGATGGCGCAGCGTCGTCTCGGGAGGTTCGATGGGTCTGACCTTTCCACTCCAGGTGGGGTTACCGCAGGTTGTCCTGCTCGTGATCGGCCTGCTGGGAGTGACCCTGTTGGTCTCCTCGGTACTGGGTCTGCGGCCGATCGAACCGCCGGCCGACGACGGGGGGACCGAGGGTTCGAGCCGGTCGCGGACCCGGTTGACCCGGTTGCGCAGACGGGTACGGGTGCGGCTTCGGTTACGGCGGGGAGCCACCGGCGTGGTCACCCTGTCGGTCGCGACGTCACTGCTGTGGTTCACCCTGCTGGTCCAGACCTTCCTGGGACTCACCGGCGAGATCCACGCCGCGCACGTGACCGCCACACCGATACACAACGCCCCGCACATGCTGAGCGTGGCGCTCACCGTCTACGACGAGCACGGCGAGGTCACCTCCCAGCAGACCTACCTGGTGGAAGGCGACCGTTGGGTGTTGCAGGCCAACATCCTGCAGCTGAAGGACTGGGTGAACATCCTGGGCGTGCACTCCGGCTACCAGGTGACCCGACTGTTCGGGCAGTACGACGACGGACGCTCGCCCACCCAGCGACAGATCTTCCTCGACGGCACGGACGAGGCCTTCTTCCGGTCCATGCGAGACCACGACTGGTGGACCACCCCGTTCGTCCGGTCCGCCTACGGCAACGCCGTGATCGCCACCCCCGGCGACTACGACGTGTACATCTCCCAGGACGCGATCACCGCACGCCCCAGTGGTTGATGTCGGACCCCCGCCTGGGCGGAGCCCCGGCTCGGGAGCTCGCGATACGAGCGCTCTGAGTCCGGCAACACCCTTCCGCACCGGGCGGAACCGGGCCAGAGTGGGTGCCATGTGTCGACGTGCGGCCCACCAGACGCGGGCCACTTCCGCTCCCAGCCCCTGCGAACCGGTTGCCGGCCGGTGGCTGGTATGAACGGCGGGCAGGCGCTGATCCAGACCCTGGTCGACGGCGGCGTGACCGCATGTTTCGCCAACCCGGGTACCTCCGAGATGCACTTCGTCGCCGCCCTGGACAGCGTGCCGACCATGCGTGCGGTGTTGTGCCTGTTCGAGGGTGTGGCCACCGGCGCCGCCGACGGGTACGGCCGGATGACCGGCCGACCCGCGGCCGCGCTGCTGCACCTGGGCCCGGGCCTGGGCAACGGCCTGGCGAACCTGCACAACGCGCGCC
>DATCXL010000665.1:0-3517 GCA_036565825.1 Mycobacteriales bacterium | reverse complement strand
CCGGCGGTAGCCTGACCCGTGCCGCTATGCCAGGGGAGGCAGGAATGAACCTTCTGCACCGCCGATACTGTCGCTCGCCGGAGTGGGGCGCCCTGGTGGAGGGCCAGTTGATTCCCTGGGTGCTCGGCGACGTCGAACTCGGCCGGCACGCGCTCGAACTGGGCTCGGGACCGGGGCTCACCACGAACCTGCTGCGGCAGCGGGCCGACCGGCTCAGCGCCGTCGAGATCGACTCTCGGGACGCGCCCGCGCTGGCGGCCCGGCTGGCCGGCACGAACGTGACGGTGGTGCGGGCCGACGCCACGAAGCTGCCCTTCGCCGACGGGCGGTTCAGCGCGGTGGTCGCCATGACGATGCTGCATCACGTCGCCTCGCCGGCCGACCAGGACCGGCTGTTCGCCGAAGCCCACCGGGTGCTCGAACCTGGCGGGTCCTTCTGTGGTTGTGACAGTCGGCCGAACCTGCGTTGGCGTGCCCTGCACGTGCTCGACACGATGACCGTGTTGGAGCCGGAGACCCTGCCGGCGCGGCTGGAGGCCGTCGGGTTCACCGACGTTGAGACGGAGCTGACGCCCAGGCGGGTCCGCTTCCGCGCCCGTCGTTCCTGAGCTGTCCTTCTCCGAACCGTCACCTCCGAGCTGTCCGCCGGGCCGTTCGGTGGTCAGTCAGGCGTGCCTGGAACGGCCCGACGCGGCGTGGGATCGCCGGCCCGGGGTGTCAGGGCACACCCACGCGCTGCCCATGCGGGCCCAATGCCGATCTCAGGCGGATGCCATGGATGTCATGTGGATGTCGCGTGGATCTCATGCGGATCTCATGCGGATCTCATGCGCTTGGCCGCCGCGTAGGCCCGGTTGTCGCAAACTGAACCGTGTCAGATCCGGTCAGATGCAGCTACAAGTGGCACTTTTCCTCAATCCAGGTACTCTGGATGATGTCTACCGCAAGCAAATACAGGATATTAGCCATGAATCTTGATATTCACCGAACCGGAAGGTTTTGGATATCTTGATCTTGATCTTGTTCTTGCCACCCCGGCCCTGAGCAGAAGTGGAGCCACCATGGCCGCCGACCGGTTCCTGACCCTGAGCGACGTCGCGGAGATTCTCAACATCTCCGCGTCCCAGACCTACGCGTTGGTCCGCAGCGGCAGTCTGCCCGCCATCAAGATCGGGGGGCGCGGGCAGTGGCGGGTCGAGCGGAGCCAGCTGGAGTCCTACGTGGAACGCATGTATGACCAGACCCGTGAACTGCGCACCTCGAAGAAGGATGACTCGCCAGTCGCACCGTGAGGAGTGAGCCGGGCGTCGACACGATGTTGCCGCCCGGCAACACCATGGGCCCGGCTCACCACGTACGTTGATCGTCATGCTTCCTGAGGTGACGGCGATCCGGTACGTGACCCCGCTGCGAGAGGGGGGCTCGTTGCCCGGGATCGTCGAGGCGGACGACCTCGGCACCTACGTCGCGAAGTTCCGCGGCGCGGGTCAGGGGGCCCGGGCCCTGGTCGCCGAGGTCCTCGTCGGTGAACTGGCCCGACGACTGGGTCTGCCCGTGCCCGACCTGGTCGCGATCAACATCGATCCGGTCATCGCCCGGGCCGAGCCCGACCAGGAGATCCAGGACCTGCTGCGGGCAAGTGCCGGGCCCAACCTGGGCGTGGACTTCCTGCCCGGTGCCCTGGGCTTCGACCCGGCCGCGCATCCGGTCGATCCGGTGCTGGCGTCCCGGGTGCTGTGGTTCGACGCGTTCGTGGAGAACGTCGACCGGAGTTGGCGCAACCCCAACCTGCTGGTGTGGCACGGCAGGCTGTGGCTGATCGACCACGGTGCCTGCCTGTACTTCCACCACAACTGGCCGCGGGCCGCCACGGTGGTGCGGCGGCGTTACGACGCGCGTGAACACGTGCTGGCCGGCAGCGCCACCGACCTGGCCGGTGCGGACGCCGCCCTGTCCGGAAGGGTCACCGCCGAACTGCTCGGCGAGGCGCTCGATCTGGTCCCGGACGCGTGGCTGGTGGACCCGCCGTTCGACAGTCCCGACCAGGCTCGGGCCGCCTACCTCGCCCATCTCACCGCCAGGGTGGCCGACACCACCGCCTGGCTGCCCGAGGTGGCGGCGGCATGAGGGATCCGTTCGAGTACGCGGTGATCCGGCTGATACCCAGGATGGAACGCGGCGAGCGGATCAACGTCGGGGTGATCCTGTACTGCCAGAGCCGGGACTTCCTGGCCGCGCGCACCCACCTCGATGTCGACCGGCTGCGGGCGGTGGACTCCGGTGTCGACGTCGACGCGGTCCGGGCCGGCCTTCGGACCTGGGAGACCACCTGTGCCGGGGATGAGGCCGGCGGGCCGGCCGCGGCCAACATGGGGCTGGGCGAGCGGTTCGGCTGGCTCACCGCACCGCGCAGCACCGTGATCCAGGCCGGCCCGGTGCACACCGGACTCACCAACGACCCGGCCGCCGAACTCGACCGCCTCCTCGACGTCCTGGTGCGTTAGCGCCGGGTGGTGGGTGGCCTTGCGGTCGGGTGGCCTTGCGGTCGGGCGGCTTTGCGGTCGGGCGGTCGGGTTCTCGTGTGGGTCACTCGAAGCGGTAGTC
Source organism: Mycobacteriales bacterium (assembly GCA_036565825.1). Classification (GTDB taxonomy): domain Bacteria; phylum Actinomycetota; class Actinomycetes; order Mycobacteriales; family DASULA01; genus DASULA01. The sequence goes on along the minus strand of DATCXL010000665.1, from coordinate 913 downwards.
CAGTCGGAACGACGCATTCGAACCCGACGGTGCCGAGAAGTGTCCGTCACCACGCAACCCGGCCAGTTCACCGGTGCCAGAACCGGACAGCACGGACCAGGTTGCGCTCACCCCGGGGCCGTCGAAGTCGCCGACGGATTCGACGACGAAGCTGCCACTCCGACCGTCCACGGTGCCCTCGATCCGTTGCAGGCCGACGAAGCGCGCCGAGCCGTCGCGGCGGTAGCACATCAGCCACCGGAAGTCTCCGGTGCCGGACAGGTCGCCGGTGAAGGATCCGGTCGCACTGACCCGGGCGAGCCTCCCCTGTCCTTCGATCTCCTGGTACGTCTCCTCGTCCCACGACGTGATGGAGAACTCGCCGTCCGCGTTCATCATGGACCCCCCTTTGGATCAACGAATCGATTCGCTCGCCGGTCTACCAGCAGCCGCCGACAGTCCTGACCGTCGACAGTCCTGACCGTCGACAGTCCTGACCGACGACGGTCAGAGCGGGTTCCGGGCGGTGCGCCACCGAGACGAACACGCCAGTTCGGCGGCGCCGGATCGCAGCTACCACGCCGGAACAGGGCCGGGTCTCCCTTCCTCGAACGGGTAGGTCGTCTCGATCGGGATCTGCAACCTTTCCGGCCCGTGGCGCGCGACCGAGTCTCGCTGGCCGGCCACGAAGTCGGTGATATCGCGGATCTCCACCGGCCAGTCCCGGGCGTAGCGACGCAGGGCCTCGCGTCGTAGCCCAAGTTGGATCACCCGGCGTTCCAGCGGGCGCCCCTGTGGGTCGTGGTCGGGGTCCCACTGGACGCGGACGTCCGATTCCCTGATCGCCGTTCGCCAGGCGGCGGTGTCTGGATAACGCACCCGTTCGAAGCCCGATGGGACCGCGGCGGCCAGGATCGACTCGAAGGCCGATCTG
>DATCXL010000639.1:0-4870 GCA_036565825.1 Mycobacteriales bacterium | reverse complement strand
GAAGGCCACGGCCGACCTTCGCCTCCAGGAACTCGCCCACCACGCCGCCGAACTCGACGCCGCCCTGGTCGGTCTGCGCAGGTCAGCCGGGTTCCAGCACGCCCGCGAACTCACCGAACGCGCCGAGAAGGTGGAGTCACTGGCCCGCTCGGCGGACAACGCGCTGTCCGCGGCAGGGCAGCTACGCGACGCGGAACAGCATGCGGTGTCCGCCGCCAACGACAGGGCCGCCGACCTGGTGGACGCTGCCCGGGCCCTGGGTGAGGAACTCGGCCTGGCACGTACCCAACTGGGCGAGATCGGATTCACCGACCACACCCTTCCGGCCACCTTCACCGCCGACCGCAGGCAGGGTGCCGCCGCGGAATCTGTGCTTCGCCTCACCCGCGTAGGTGAGCCGGAGCGAATCGTCCGGCCCGTCCTGGACGTGGTCACCATCCCCCTCGACAACCCTGACTCGCTCCGCGACACCACCACGCAACTCGCCCAGGCGGCTGACCTGCGAGCCAGGCAGGCAGCGAACCGCGCGAAGGAGGCCGAGGACCTGGTGGAGAAGCGTCGCGCCGTCCAGGGCGCCGCGGACAAGGCGCAGGACGCCGAGGGCCGGGCCGAGGCCGCCACCGAAGCCGCTCAGGCGGAGGCCGAGAACCGGGACAGGCAGGCGTTGGCGCTCGCCGAGGCGTGGCGATCATGGTGCGCCTCAGCCGACACGGCGGACCTGTTCGGAACGTATGACTGGCACACCCACCCTGTGCTGGGCACCGTGCTCGTCGATCCCGGCGTGTTGTGCGGCGACCCGGACGACTCCGGGCCGGACCTGACCGAACTGGACCGTTCCCCCGACGAACCGGCGACCACGGTGCGGAACAACCTCGTGCGGGAACTGGCTCGGCTCGAAGCCCGGGGCGAGGAGGACGACGTTCGTGTCGCCGCGCTGGAGGCCGAGCAGGCGCGCCTCCGCGCCGCACACGACCCGGAACCGCCGCTCGCGTTCTGGAGGCGCCCGGCCACCGGTGTTCCGTTGTGGCGGTGCCTGGACTTCGCCGACGGGGTGCCTGACGCCGACCGGGCCGGGATCGAGGCGGCGCTGCTCGCCTCGGGTCTGCTGACCGCCACGGTCGACCCGGACGGGCGCCTCACCGCCGAGGACGGGCACCTGTTGCTCACTCCCGCCAACGAGTCGGTCCGATCACCGCTGACCTCGGTGTTGTCCGTTGACCCGGCCGCACCGCTACCCCCCGGAGTCGCCCTAGGCATCCTGTCCCGAATCGGCTACGACGACCCGTCCGTGCCGACCTGGGTCGGGGCCGACGGCCGGTGGGGCAACGGGCCGTTGCGTGGTCGACACACCGCCACCCTCGCACAACACATCGGCGCCACCGCGCGAGCTGCTGCCCGGGCCCGGCGGCTGGCCGACATCGATACCGAACTCACCGAGCTCGCCAACCGTGCGGCCGTCCGGGCGGAGACCAGAGCAATGCTGGCCGAACGCCAGCAACGGCTGAGCGTCACTCTGCGGTCCGCACCACGGTCGGCGAGGTTGCTCGAAGCCCGGTCGCGGGCCGGCCAGGCGGCAAGGCACGCGGCAAAGGCCCATGCCGTGGCAGCCGAGTTGCGGCTGGCCGCAGACCGGCTCGCTCGTGACTGGGCCGAACAAGACAGACGACACCGGGTCGCCTGCGCCGAGTTCGGCCTGCCCACCGAGCGGGAGGCGCTGGACACGGTCACCGGCAGGGCCGGTGCTGCCCGTGACACCTGCGCCAGGATGACCAGGCACATCACCGAGCTCACCCACGGGTTGCGTAAACACGCCGACTCGGTTCGGGCGCACGGCTCCTCGGTGCGGCGTCGCGCTGATGCCGAGGACAGGGCCGCAGTGGCAGCGGACGAGTGGCGTGCGGAGTCCACGATGCTGGACACGATGCGGAGGGCGTTGGGCGAGGAGGCGGCCAAGGTACAGCGGGAGATCTCACAGCATGACCGCGACCTGAAGCAGACCCGTGCCGAGCAGGAGCAGACCCGGCGTCTCGTGGAGGAACTCAGCGGCGATGCCGGGGTCGCTGCCGCCCGTGCCGACAACGCCGCCCAGAACGCCCAGCAACAACGTGATGCCCTTGGCGTGGCCGTCACGGCACTGCTCAACCAACTGGGGCAACCCGGTGTTGCGGACACCGCCCTCACCAGGTCGATTCCGCCCCTGTTCACCGATCCCACCATCGAGGCGGTCAACGCCGACGTCGCGACACTACTGGCGGCCCTGTCGCGGGCGAAACGCGACGAGAACACCCTGATCAAGGCTCAGCAGACATTCGAACGATCAATATCTGAGAACTACGACGTTGTGGCGACCGTCGCCGCGGACCTGCGCCTGTTCGCCCTGGTCGACTCCAGCGGGCAGCGCCCCCTCGCGCACGCCGCCGCGGAGATCGCCCGACGGTGCGAGGAGGGGCGCGCCGCACTGACCACGCGCGAGCAGCGGGTATTCACTGAGTTCATCCTCGGTGAGGTCGGTGAGGAACTACGTCGGCGGCTCACCCAGGCCGACCGGTTGGTCAGGGCGATGAACACCAGCCTGAGGTCGATCCGGACCAGCCACGGCATCGGGGTCCGGCTGACCTGGAAACTCGCCGAGAACACCGGTGGGAACGTCGCCCGGATCAAGGAACTGGTCGCGACCGCCGCGTCCGTGCGCACGGACGCGCAGGACGCCGAACTGACCGAACTGCTGGCCGCGAAGGTCGCCGCCGAGGTGGTCGGTGACCCGACCGCCAGCTACGCCGTCCATCTGCGCAACGCCCTGGACTACCGGTCCTGGCACAACGTCGAGGTCATCATCACCGGCCCGGAGCCGGGCCGGGAACGGCACCTCAGACGCCGTGCCAAGCTCTCCCAGGGGGAGACCCGCTTTGTCTCGTACGTGACCTTGTTCGCTGCAGTAGAGGCGTACCTGTCCGGACTGGACAACACCGGGCGGGCGTTGCGGCTCATCCTGCTCGACGACGCCTTCGCCAAGGTCGACGAACCGACCATCGCCGAACTGCTCGGCCTGCTGGTTCGGCTGGATGTCGACTTCGCCATGACCGGCCACGCCCTGTGGGGATGCGTACCGCAGGTTCCGAAACTGGACGTGTACGAGATCTGCCGTGAGGAGGGCAGCCCGGCGGTCACCGTGCACGTCCACTGGGACGGCCGCAACCAGCACTTCCTCCGTTCGACATGACACACTCTCCTCTCGCGTCAGCCGCACTGCCCGACGGCATCCGTGACTACCTGTCCGACCGGGCGCTCGAGCCGGTGTGGAATGCCGCGCGGGACCGGCTGGAACGTAACAACCTCGACGTCCGTGGCACGCTCACGCTGACCGTTGACGACATGACCGCCGACCGGCTCTCCGGCCTGCTCGGTCACACGGTGACCTCGGGTCGGGTACGGGTCAGACTCGGTGACCTCGACCAGGCGTTACGGCGCAGCGCGGCCCGACAGGGCCTGGTCTCGGTTCTGGGCATACTGGGCGGGCGGCCACTGGTCGACCGGGCCGCCGCCCGCCGCGCCGACGCGGACCGATGGGCAACGGTCTGGGGCCGACTCGACTCGGCCATCGCGGCAACCCGCCTCGCCGGGTCGGCGTGGGTACCGGAGTGGATCGCCGGACTGCGGCGGGGCGGCATCCTGACCCGGGCCGGCACCGAGGTGGCGACCCGCGCCGTCGACCATGCCGTCGCCGCGCTGGGCCTGCTCGCCGACACGTCGGCACCACGGTTGAGGCAACCCACCGACGGTGTTGCCGGCGCACCACCGGACAGTCGCTGGGAACTCGGTGAACTGGCCACCCGGGTCACCGGGAACGCGCACGGCCTGGACGATCCGCAAGTGGCCGCGGTGATCCTGCTGCGCGCTGCCGCCTGTGCGCTGCGCATGGAACCACCGCGGTCGGCCGCCGAACGGCGCACGTTGTGGCAGATGCTCGGGGTCGCCACCGACGCGGTGTCCGGAACGGTTCTCGCCCTCGGGCTGCGCCCACCGGGCACCGACCGCTGGTCGGCCATGATGCGCGAACGAGCCGCTCTGGGCCTGGTCACCCATCTGACCACGCACGAACTCGACCATGCCGGCCCCGTCGTCCTCGCCGCAGCAGAACAACCGGTATACGTCTGTGAGAATCCCCAGGTACTCCAGGCCGCCGCGCACACCGGGGTGGACCGCCCACTGCTGTGCCTGTCTGGTAACCCGGCCACCGTGGGCATGGTCATGCTGCGGACGCTCGTCACGGCGGGCAACACCGTGCGATACCACGGTGACTTCGACTGGCCCGGTCTCACGATCGCCAGCCGGATCATCGCCGCTGGTGCGAGGCCCTGGCGCATGTCGGCCGCCGACTACCGGTCGGCCGCCGGTCGCCTCGACGCCGACCATGCGGTGGCGCTCACCGGGACCCCGGTGGTGGCCGGGTGGGATCCCGACCTCACCTCCGCCATGACCGCCACCGGCCTGGCCGTCCACGAGGAGTCGCTCATCGACACCCTGATCAACGACCTCCGTGTCGGCCCCTTGTAAAGGGTGGCTGCGTAGGACGTCACGATCCCCGGACCGACTGGCTGCGTCACCCGTGGCCCCGGAGAGACTGCGAACACTGGCCGCCATGTCGCCACAGGTATCCGCTCACCGCGCCGCCCGAGATGAGGATCTCGCCCGACGCAGCGCACGGTGGAATGCCTCGACGATCCGCCCCCCCCGCCGTTGAAACCCCAACTCCGACATGAACTCGCCGAGCAACTGTTCTTCGGTACGTAGCAGCGTGTCCGACTCGATCCACCTGAGCAACGAGGCCAGTTGTCCGTCGGAGTACCCGGTGATGGGTCGTCCTCGAGTG
>DATCXL010000635.1:0-2064 GCA_036565825.1 Mycobacteriales bacterium | reverse complement strand
CGGCCGACCAACCGCTCGCGCAGCCCGCCGGCTGCCCGCCGCGCGTCGCGTACCGACAGGGGGAGCGGGTCCCAGCCGGCCAGCCGGCCCAGTCCCACCACCGGCGGGTACACCGGTGCGGTGGCCATCATCCGGGCCGGTTCACCCACCTGTACCGGCCGGCCGCCACCCGGCACGTGCACGATCCGGTCGGCGTACTGCACGACCCGTTCCAACCGGTGTTCGGCGAGCAGCACGGTCAACCCGAGGTCGTGCACCAGCCGCTGCAACGCGGCCAGCACCTCCTCGGCGGCCGGCGGATCCAGCGCGCTGGTGGGCTCGTCCAGCACCAGCACCCGAGGATTGGCGGTTAGCACCGAACCTATCGCCACCCGCTGCTTCTGCCCGGCCGACAGCGTGCCGAGCGGACGGTCCCGCAGTTCGGCCAGCCCCAGTAGGTCGAGCACGTCCTCCACCCGGCGGCGCATCACCTGCGGGGCGAGCCCGAGCGACTCCATGGTGTAGGCCAGTTCGTCCTCGACCAGATCGGTAACGAAGCCCGCGTCGGGATCCTGCCCGACCATGCCGACCAGGTCGGCGAGTTCCCGGGGTGGATGGTCACGGGTGTCCCGCCCGGCCACGGTCACCCGGCCGGCCAGTCGCCCGCCGGTGAAGTGCGGCACCAGGCCGTTGACGGTGCGCAGCAGGGTGGACTTTCCGCTTCCGGTGCGTCCGACCACCAGACACAGTTCGCCCTCGGCCACGTGCAACGACACGTCCTGCAGCACCGGCTGGGCATCGAACGTCACGGTCACCCGATCGAAGTCGATCATGCTGGCACGGCTTCGACACCGGTCCCCGGACGGGCGGACGAACTGTCGCGGTGCGGCACCGGGGGTGCCACGAACGCCGGCAGCAGGGCCAACAGGATCGCGGTCGCGACTGGTAGCGGCAGCGGTGGGACGGCCAGTGGTGCGGCTGGTGGGTTCAACGCCGGGTCACCGGTGCTCAGCATGAACACAACGCCGACCGCGACACCCGATGCGGCCACCAACCACTCGGGCAGCGCCCAGGGGTCGGGGCGATACCTGGTGCGGCGTACCCGCCGGCCGCCCAGCGCCAGACCGAGCCCGGCCAGCAGCACACCCAGACCGACCATGGGCAGCCCGATCAGGCCGGGCGAGCCACTGTCGAGCAGTCCGTACACGCCGGCGACGATGCCGGCCAGTCCGCCGAGGGTCAGCGCACCGGTGAGCCGGCGGGCGCCGGCTGACTGCCCGGCCCGTCGTCCGTACCCGCGTGAGTCCATCGAGGCGGCCAGTTCCACAGAACGTTCGAGGGCGCCACCCAGCACCGGACTGACCAGTCCCTGAAGGCCGCGCAGGCCGCGGTCCGGCCGGCCCCGCAGCCGTCGCGCCGCGGTCACCCGTCGGATCGAGACGACCGCCTGGGGTGCGAAGGACAGGGCCACCACCATCGCAACGCCCACCTCGTACAGCGCGCCCGGTACGGCCGCGAGCAGTCGGGACGGATTGGCCAGCGCGTTCGCCGCACCGATACAGGCCAGCAGAGTGGCCAGTTGCAGTCCAGCGCAGCCGGCGCTCACCACGCTCTCCAGGGTGACCGGGCCGCCCAGCCGTACTCCGGCCGCCCAGTCCGGCAGGGGGAGCTGAGGCAGGGTCACCAGCACGTGTCCCGGGATCACTCGGCCAAGGACGCTTTCCAGCACGATTCGAATGCCCAACACCACCAGGCCGAGCACCAGGAAGACCCGGTAGGCGCGCGCCCAGGGCGCGTCACTGCGGCGGGCCACCACCACGTAGCCGGCCACGACCAGGGCGAGCACCAGCAGCAGGGGATTGGTGGTGCGGCTGGTAGCGGCGGCCAGTCCCAGGGCCCACAGCCACCAGGCGCCTGGATGTAGGGCGCGCGGGACAGGTGAGAGCACCGGCTCACCCGTTCCGGCGCCGACGGATGATCCGGGCCGCGGTGCCGCCGAGCAGTACGAGTACCAGCAGGAGCACCACCAGCACGGTCCAGTTCGAGCCGCTGTCGTTCGTGCTGCTCCCGGTCGAGACCGGCTGG
>DATCXL010000149.1:0-11617 GCA_036565825.1 Mycobacteriales bacterium | reverse complement strand
CCTTGCCGTCCCGCACGTCGGCGGCCAACGCGCCGGCCACCCGCCGACCGGCCGCGTCCACCGGCGTGCGGAGCCCGCGCCAGGCCAGTGCGTCGACCTGTTCGGCGTAGCTGGCACCGATGTGCTCCAACACCGCGTGGTCAAAGTCCAACCCACCCAGGTCGGCCAGACCGGCCTCGGCGAGAACCTCGTACCCGCCGCCACGGCGACGTACCACGGCGATGTCGAAGGTGCCACCACCCAGGTCGTACACGGCCAGTGCCCGTTCGTCGGCAAGCCCGCCGCCGGAGAGGGAGGCGAAGTGGGTGGCCGCGGCGACCGGTTCGGGTACCAGCACCGGGTCCTCGGACAGTCCGGCCTGCCGGGCAGCCGCGACCAGGATCTGCCGGCGGTGTTGGCCCCATCGTGCCGGGTGGGTCAGCCGCACCTGGTCGGGGGCACCACCCAACTGCCGCCGCACCTCCCCGCCGACCCGGCGCAACACCTCGGCGATCACGCTGGTCACCGGCACCACACTGGTGCCCAGCAGCAGCGTGTCGTCGTCGATCCGCCGCTTCGGGTTGGGTTCGTACCGGCTCGGATCAATGCGAGCTCGCCGGTCGGCGTCGCGACCGACCAGGAACGTGCCGTCCTCGGCGAGGAACACCGCCGAGGGCATCAACGGGGAGCCGTCGATGGTCACCAACCGCGGCGGCCGGCCGTCGAGCCCCAGTCCGGCGACCGTGTTGGAGGTGCCGAAGTCAACGGCGAGTACCCGCATCCGCGGTCCCTTCCAGTGATGACTGGAAAAATCCTGCCATCTTCCGGCACCGGCCACCACGGAGCGGAACCGGCGGTGTGTGCGAGGTCACCGGCCTACCGCGATCACGGCCGGGTCGCCCCTGCCAGGATGGAACACATGGCCGTGAGGTACCGGATCGCCTTCGTGTGTACCGGAAACATCTGCCGTTCTCCGATGGCCGAGGCCGTGCTCCGCCGGATGCTCGACCAGGACGGTTCCGGTGACGACGTGGGCGTGGACAGTTTCGGCACGTCCGGTTGGCACGCCGGGGACGCGGCCGACCCGCGAGCTGTCGCCGCGCTGCACCGACGCGGATACGACATCTCCCACCGGGCCCGCAGGTGGCGCCCGGACCTGTTCGCAGACCTGGACCTGGTGGTCGCCCTGGACTCCGGGCACCTGGCCGAACTGTGTGCCGGCGCGCCCACGCCGCAGGCGGCCGACCGGGTGCGGCTACTGCGGTCGTTCGACCCGGACGCGAGCGGTCTGGACCTGGACGTGCCCGATCCCTACAACGGCGGGGCCGCCTCGTTCGACCACGCGCTCGACCTGATCGAGGCCGCCTGTCGGGGCCTGGCCAGCGAGGTCAGGGGCGCGCTCGCGGCGATCTGACGGGGCCTCCACCCGACTCCGCCGCCACCGGACGGTTGATTCCAGGCCCTCGCCAGGGCACTGTGCTGCCTTCTGTGGGGGGAGCTTCACTCCACCCTTCAAACTTAATTCCAGGCCCTCGCCGGGGCGGAGCCCCGGCTCCGGGGTCCCGCAGTCAGGGGGCATGGCGCTGTGCTGCCCTCTGTGGGGGGAGCTTCGCTCCACCCCACACCCCCCTCAAAAACCTCACACGACTGCGTGGTCAGGATGGTCAGGATGGTCCGTGCCGCACGCACCCCTCAAAGCCCTGGGCCCGCAGGGGCAGTCGGCAGACACCTTGGAATCGACCGTCTGGGCGCCGGGACGGTCCGCGGGTCAGGCCGGCCGAACGAGTGGTTGGCAGCCGGCCAGCACCACCGGCAGTTCGCCGGTGTGAACCACACCGAGCCGACGGGTCGCCCGGGTGAGTGCCACGTACAGGTCGGCACCGCCGCGCGGCGAGGCATCGAGCATGTCGGCCGGTTCGACCACCACGACGCCGTCGAACTCCAGGCCCTTGGCCTCGGCCACCGACAACACCGCCACCGGGGCGTCCAGGGATGCCTGTCCGTATCCCACCGAGGCGTCCGGCAGCGCCGCGGCCACCGCTTCGGCGACCTCGGTCAGTCGGCTGTCCGGTGCCAGCACGGCAAGCCGCCCCCCGGACAGGGCAGCGGTCTCGGTGACCAGCACCCGCGCCAACTCGGCGGCCAGACCGTCCGGCCCGACCCGGGACGACCACGGTGTGGTGCCACCGGACCGCACCGAGACCGGCGGTTGACAGGTCGGATCGACGCTGGCGAGCACGTCGGCGGCGACCGCCATGATCTCAACCGGGGTCCGGTAGTTGAGGGTCAACCGCTCCAGCCGCCAGTGTCCGGCCGCGTGTGGATCGAGCAGTTCGGCCCAGGACCGCGCCCCGGCCGGACCCGCACTCTGGGCGAGGTCGCCCACGACGGTCATCGACCGGCCCGGGCATCGGCGCATCAGCATCCGCCAGGCCATCGGTGACAGTTCCTGGGCCTCGTCCACGATGACATGCCCGAAGGTCCAGGTACGGTCGGCCTCGGCCCGCTCTGCCACGGTCTCGCGGGCCGGGGCACCCCGGTACTGGTCGGCGAGCAGCTCGGGGTTGATGTGGATGACCTCGTCCAACGCCAGGTTGTCGAGCACCTGCCTGGCGTAGGCGACCTGCTCACGCCACTCGCGCTCGGCCTGGTGGGCGGCCGATGTCGGCCCGGCGCTGTCGTCACCGAGCAGTTCGGCCGCCTCGTCGAGCAACGGCACGTCCGCGGGCGTCCAGTTCGGACCGTCTGGCGCCGACTCCCGGTGTAGCAACGCCCGCTCGGCCTCGGTGAACCCCGTGGTCGCGGCGAACAGCCGCTTCGCCGACGCGTACAACTCGACGAGTAGCCGTTGCGGAGACAACCGCGGCCACATCCGGTCCAGTGCGACACGCACCGCCGGTTCCTCCGCCAACTCGGTACGCAGGTCGGCCAGATCGGCTCCGTCCAGGGCGCCGCGGACAGACCTGCCGGCCATCTGCCGGGCCAGCGCGGTGAGGATCTCACGTTCGAAGATCGGCCTGGCCTGGTTGTGCGGTTGCCGGGATCGCCGGGCGCGACCACGGGCACGCTCGCAGGTGGCCCGGTCCAGCCGCAGCACGTCGCCGTCGACCGTGACCGACAGCGACCTGTCCGGGATCCACTGACGGTTCCGGACCGCGGCCCGCACCACCGCGGCCATCCGCGGGTCACCCTTCACCGCGGCGACCGGCGCCGGCTCGGTCCCGGTGGCCACCACACCTGGGAAGAGCCGACCCACGGTGGACAGCAACACCTCGGTCTCACCGAGCGCGGGCAGTACCTGGTCGATGTAGTGCAGGAAGGTCGGGTTCGGACCGACGACGAGCACGCCGCGCCGGGCCAGACGGTGCCGGTGGGTGTACAGCAGGTAGGCGACCCGGTGCAACGCGACCACGGTCTTCCCGGTACCCGGTCCGCCCTGCACCACCAGGACTCCAGACAGGTCCGACCGGATGATCCGGTCCTGCTCAACCTGGATCGTCGCCACGATGTCGGCCATTCGACCCGTCCGATCGTCGGCCAGTGACGCGAGCAGCGCGGCCTCGCCGTTGAGGCTCTGACGGGCGGTCTGGTCCAACGCGGCCAGGTCGAGTGGATCGTCGTCAACGGCCACCACGGACCGTCCGCGGGTGCGGATGTGGCGACGGAGCACCGCACCGTCGGGTGCCGCCGGAGTCGCGCTGTAGAACGGGCGCGCCACCGGTGCCCGCCAGTCCACCAACATCGCCTCGTAGTCGTCGTCGGACAGCCCCACCCGGCCGACGTAGAAGCGGGAGCCGTCCCCACGGTCCAACCGCCCGAAGCACAGCCCGTGCTCCACCGCGGAGAGTTGGGCCAGCCGCTCGCCGTGCGCGGTGGCGAGGGCGTCCCGTTCAGACCGCGCCTGGTGGGTGCCTGCCGAGCCCCGCCGCAACACCTCATGCAGTTGTTCCGCGGTGCGCCCACGGAGTACGTCCAGTCGGTCATAGAGCCTTGTGACGTACACCTGTTCGAGGTCTGTCTCGCGTTGTTGTGGGCCGTGCTGACCTGCGGCTTCGACATGGTGCTGCGAATTTGACAATTGACGATGCCTTTCGGTACCGTTTGTTGTTAGAGTTACTTTATCTGTGCTTATCGGTCGAACTGTCGATGGTATCAGGCAGCCCGCATCTTGAGATATCCGCACGGGTCGCGCGGACAACGGAAAAGCCGCCCCGGTTTGGGCGGCTTCCGCGAGCGATCTATGGGGCCATACGCCTTGGGCGGGTATGACCCGGATATCTGGCCGTGCCACCGAAGCACCGCCGGGTCTGTCCGGCGAGGATTACCGGACGGGTTGAACTCAGCGGTTCGGGATGACCGACGGCAGCCGAAGACCGAGATCTGGCAACGTGGTAACGGTCGGCACGGTCACGTTCGAGAGTCCGGACGCACCGAGCACGCCGCCCTGGTTGGCGCCGCCGCCGGCCTGGTGGGCCTGGCCGTTCGACTGGTCGGCTGACTGCTCGGTTCCGGCGGTACCGGCCGGTGCGGCTGGCAGCCGGACGCCGGACAGCATCTGACCGAGGCTGTAGCCGGACGGCAGGTCGCCGCCCGGCACGTTCATTCCGGTCCCGGCTACCCCGGTGGGCCCGGTGGTCCCGAATGCCCCGGCCGTCGGCAGGCCGGCCGTACCGGCGACCGGGGCCACGGGCAGCGCGTCCGAGCCGGATCCGGACATGGGCAACCCGGGAATCGTGGGCAGGTAGCCGGAGCCGGCCGCGGGTAGGACCGACGCGGTGGGTGTCGAGGTGAGGACCGGGGCGCCGGCGACACCGGCGATGGCGTACGCCGAACCGGCGCCGAGCATGCTCAGCAGTCCGGCGGCCACGACGCAGTTACGAAGAACACGGTTGAACACGAGATTTCTCCTCTGGACAAGTCAGGAATGACGAACGACTGCCTGCCGCACGGCCACCACCGAACGAGCGTGGGGTGCCGACGGGGCCGGTGCCGCTGACGACATCGGGCACGGTGGGGTGACCGTCCGGAGGGTTAGTCGGGTGAGACGGTTGGCTCGCCGGCGGCGCGTCCGGCAGCGACCCGAAGGGTTGGGAACCGGCCGTGCCGGCCGACCGGGACCGCGCTCGACAGCGCGGTCACCGGCAACCCGGCGGCGCCTCCGCCGGAGTGGCACTGTCCACAACCGCCCTCCGCCGGGGCCTGCTGCCCACTGCGCGACGACGGGGGCACGGGTTGCTGTCCGTGGCGTGGGTGCCTGTCGGAACCGTCGATCGCAGCCCTGCTCGGCGAGCCGATCCGGCCCGGACCATGGGTCGGTGCCGCGTGGCCGGTGTGCCGGGACGGCGCTCCGGGTGCCCCGGTGTCTGGACCGGTCGAGCCGGTCGAACCGGTCGAGCCGACCGCACCGACCGCACCGACCGGGCGGTGTGCCGGGCCCACATCGACCGGCCCCGGCGGGACAAGGTCCCGCACCTCGGTGACCACCCGGGCCAGCAGACCGACCACCGAACCGGTGGCCCGCTCCGCGGTGTCAGCGGTGTCAGCGGTGTCAGTGGTGTCGTGGGTACTTCCGGTCGGGCTGAGCGCGGTCTCGACGGCTCGCGTCGGCACCGCCCCGGTCGGCACGGCCATCGCGGCCGACCGGGACAGGGTGGCCGACAGCAGATCGGGCCCGCCGGAGGGGAAGTCCGGCGCGCCACGATCGGAATCCACAGAACCCACGGAACCCACGGAACCCACGACCCGACCGGCCGCCTCACCGGCGACACCGTCCGGGGCGACCGGGGCCGGAACACCCGCCACCGGCGACGGAACTGTGCTGTCGGCGTGTGCGACCGAGCCACCGACAGCGGTGAGCACCCATGCACCTGCAACGAACACCGAGCACGCGAGTACCCGTCGCACCAACGTGGGCCGGCTGAGTCGCCGTCCGTTGTGGATGGGAACGTCGGAGGCCGCGCAGGCATCGGCGACATCGCGGCGGGCAGTCCCGGTGACAGGACCGTCCACTCGCGACATCTGACTCACGACTCGACCACACCCCGCCGGCTGGCTGACACGTCCCGGTTCGCGCTGCTCAACGACCGGACCGCCATCAGGTCACGCCCCGGCAACGGCGGCGGCATCGGGAATGCCCGCCGTGACGACCGTCAGACCGCCGGGGTGTCCACCAGATGCTCGGCGATGAACCAGACCTGAAGCTCGTTGGTCCGCAGCACCTCGCTGATCAGCAGATCGTTGGTGCCGTCGTCGCCCATCGAGGCGGCCCGCCGGGCCGCCTCGCGCACGTCGGTGATCACGATATCGTGCGCCTCCAGCAGCCGGGAGAGCATCGCCGGGACCTCCTCGGCCCCGTCTGGCGGTCGCGGCACGGTGGTGATCTCGGCGGCCTGGCGCGGGTCACCCACCGCGATACCGCCCAGCGTCTGCACCCGTTCGGCCAGGCTGTCGACCAGGGCGAGTTGTTCGCTGGCGTGCTTGTCCAGCAGCAGGTGAAGCTGGTAGAAGGTGTGTCCCCGCACCAGCCAGTGGTGCTTCTTGTACATGCTGTACAGGATCTGGGTGTCGCTGAGCACCTTGTTCAGCCTCTGACAGCTCTCCATCCGTGCCTCGAATGACAGCGCCAGCGGCAGCAGTCGCAGCGTTCCGAACCTCTGGATCTCCCTGCCGTGCCGGTGCAGCAGCGGCTGACTGTCGCTACGCTGCGTCGCGGTCTCGACCATGGCCGCCCTCCTGAGCTCGCCCGAACGGACGACAGCCGTGATACCCCGGCGAACAACCCGCACACCTCCGGCGAACGGGTTACCCACACAGCGCCACCACCGCGCCGTCGTGATCCTCGACCAGATGCGGACCGCTCAGTGCCGGAAAGCGCGCCAGCCGACCCCGTACCGGGGTGCGCCGCCCGTCCGGTCCGACCAGCAACAGACCGTCGGCGTCGACCGCGACCAGTTCACCGGCCACCCGCAACAACACCGCACCGTCCCGGGTGGCCGACACCGCGGTGCGACCGGCCCGCAGCCCGGCCAACACCGCCTCGGCCGACTCCTCCGCGCAGGCCACCCAGGTGGTGGGTTGGCCGGGTGGGGCGTCCGCGCCGGGGCGGTGCCAGTCACTGCCCCCCACCGGCGTCACCCCGGGCCCGTACGCGATCCACCAGGCGACCGGCCCACCCCAACGACGGTCCAACCAGGTCCAGTGCCACACCTCGGCGAGCGGCGGGCGCCGGGTCAGGGGGTGCCGCCAGGCACAGTCGGCGGCCAACGGATGGTTGATCGACATCAGCCCGCCCCGCCTTTCGGACTCGGCCAGCCAGTCCTCGGCGGGTTCGCGAAAGTCGATCCATCCGACGTCGCCGAGCACCCCGGCGTGCCCCCACTCGCTGGTGACCTCCTGCCCGGGCAGCAGCACGATGCCCACGGCCGCACCCACCCGGTCGAGTTCGGCCTGTTGGCTGATCGTGTTGTGGTCGGTGGCAGCGATGAAGTCCAGACCCCGGGTCGCGGCGAGCGCGGCCAGTTCGCCGACGGTGAGCACCCCGTCGGAGTGCACCGAGTGGGTGTGCGGGTCACCGGCCAGCCAGACAAGCCCGGGTTCGTGCGGCAGATCCCGGCGGGGCGGCCGGTCGACCACCCGGGGAACCGGAGCCGGTTCGGGAACAGTGACCGGCCCGCTGGCCACCGTGACCCGCCAGCGCACCCCGTCCGGGCCGACCCGGTGCAGCCCCAGCACGATCTGCCAGGTGCCCGCTTCCAACTCGCCGGGCAGGTAGCCGGGGGTGGCCGCCGACGGCCCGATGACGAACCGCCCCCGGGCGCCACCCGACCAGCCCCGGAACCCGGCCGGACCCAGGCAACCCAGGTCGATCACCCCGGCGGAACGGTCGTGGTCCAGGGTCACCGTCAGTCCAGGGCAGCCGGCCGGCAGGTCCACCGGCAGGTTCCGGTACGGCTGGGCCGCCCGGTCGTCGCGCGTCCACACGCCGCCGTACTCCCGCAACCGCCGCGACTCCCGCACCGGTCCATCTCACCCCGCCCCGGCCGAACGCGCCGCCCGGTCGGTGTGTCCGGTCAACCCGGTCAGCCCAACACGATCAGGACGATGGCCGTGCCCGCCGCGACCAGGCCGGCGAACTGGATCCGCGCCACCGGCTCACGCAGTACGGCGATGGCCAACGCGACCGTGACGGCCGGGTACAGCGAGGTCACCACGGCCACGATGGACAACAACCCGTGACCGGTCGCCAGGACGAACAGCAGTACCGCGCTCACGCCCAGTAGGCCGGCCGCGACCACACCGGGCAGTTGGGCCGTTTCCGGACGAAGCCGACGTCCGGTCGCCAATCCGAAGCTGGCCAACAGACCCAGCGAGGACAACTGGGCGGCCAACAGCGGCCACAGGCCGGCCCCGGTGCCGGCCCGCTGCAACGCCACGAACAGCACGGCGAACCCAAGTCCGGCCACCAGTCCCTCGGGTACCCCCAGCCGCGCCGGCCGCTCACCGGCCGCGATCTGGCTCCGGGCGCCGGAACACACGGTCACGATGGCCACCACGGCCACCACCACACCGACCGTGGACAGCACGCCGAGCCGTTCACCGAACGCCACCCCGGCCAGTACCGGCAGCGCGGCCGCGCCCACCCCGGACAGCGGCGCGACCACGTTCATACGCCCGACACCCAGCCCGCGGTACAGGGCCAGGGTGCCCACGGTGGTACCGGCGCCGGCCAGCACACCCCAGGCGAGTGGGCGCACCGCGGGCGCCCCGCCGAGGACCGGCAGCGCCACCACCAGCAGCACCAGCCCGGCGACCTCGCCGACGACCAGCACCGCCAACGGGCCGGCCCGCCGGGTCATCAGCCCTGCGACAAAGTCCGACGAACCATAGGAGACCGCCGCGAGTAAGGCGAGAAGCACAGCCACCCGCCCACCGTAGGCGTGTCCAACCACGTACCGGGCCGGGTTCACCTGCCGGCGGGGTGGGCCGACCAGGGCTGGAACGGCGCCAGCCACCCGGTGGGCGCCGCACCCGGTTCACCACCATGTGCGGCGCCGATCGACGCGCACTCGTCAGAGGTAGCGCGTACCGTCGTCTCGGCGGTCGGGCCGGACACCCTGCGCGGTGGGGCGGATCGGTGCGGCCGCAGGCGAGTTTCCGGCGGGTCCGCCGGGAATCGCCGCGCATGTTGGTGGCCCAGAGTTCTTCATCGCTACGTTCCGTCCGTATGTCTGATACCAGGGGGCAGTGGTGAGGGTTGACGACGGACTCGTCGTCCACGAACGCCAGGCCGAGGC
This sequence comes from Mycobacteriales bacterium, assembly GCA_036565825.1. Lineage (GTDB taxonomy): Bacteria > Actinomycetota > Actinomycetes > Mycobacteriales > DASULA01 > DASULA01. The sequence goes on along the minus strand of DATCXL010000149.1, from coordinate 2,345 downwards.
CGTGTTCAAGTACGGCATCCTGCGACGGTTGCCAGCGGCCTTCGCCGCCAGGGTCGGCGCATGGTCGGCCGGCCGGCGGGTCGTCTTCCTCGACGGGTACCCGGGACCCGGTCAACACGCCGACGGCAGCCCGGGCTGTCCACTGCTGGTGGCCACCGGCGCGGCCCCGGGGGGTGACGGGCACACCATCACCGGCATCTTCGTCGAGGGCAACCGGGCGGCGTTCGCGGTGCTGCGTTCGGCGCTGGCGCCGTTCCGCGACTTCGACTACCGACTGTTCGCCGGTGACCTGTCCGACCATCTACCGGGAATCCTGTCGCTGGTACCTGACTCGGCCCTGTTCGCACTGCTTGACCCGAGCACGACCGCACTGGACCACGAGCAGTTCACCGGCCGGTTGCTGGCCCGTGGCCTGGCGCCCACCGAGGTGCTGGTGCACCTGGACGTGGCCGGGCTCGCCCAGGTGGGCAGTGCGCTACGTGAGGCCGAGGCGGAACACCGGATTCCCGGCGAGGCCGAGGTACTGCTCATCGACCGGCTGGACCGGTTCCTTGGCGGCGCCTGGTGGCATCGGGACGCGATGGCCGTCGACGCGGTGGACGACCTCGGCCGGGCCGGTCGGGTCGCGCTGCGGATCGCCGGCCGGTTCGCCCAACAGGTGGAGCGGCAGACCGGTTTCCGGGCCGCGGCCATGCCGGTGCGGCTGCGTGCCGGACACCTGCCCACCGCGGTGTTCGTGAGCTGCGCGCGCGGTCTGGACGGGCTCTGGTACGCGGCGGAGACGTTGGGCCAGGCCAGCCTGGACTGGTACGAGCAGTGGCGGGCCACCGAGGGTGAGAAGGACCAGCGGCGGGCCGACGAGCAGGTCGGGCAACTCAGCCTGTTCGGTGTCGAGGACGGCCGGTCGGGACTCAGCCTGGAGGCCTACCAGAAGCGGCACGAGCCGCAGTGGATCACCTCGATCGAACGCAACATCGTCCGACTGCTGGTGGACCATGGCCCGTTCGTGCTGGCCGAACGGCTCGTCGACGTGTACGGCGACACCCTTGGCCTGGCCGGCGGCACGCACGTCCGGCGCGCGGTTCGCAACCTGCACGACGACGGCCTGCTCGCCGACGACGGCGCGGACGAACGGTTCCACATGCGCCAGTTGCGGCCGGTGGCATCGGTACGGCCGACCCAGGACTCCGAGCAACGCCCGGCCTGACCCAGGGATCACGGTTTCACATGAAACATCGCTCGGACGAGTGAACGGGCCGCACCAAACCGTCCCGGTTCAGCCCTGCTGCATGTCGATGAAGCGGGAGTAGTGGCCCTGGAAGGCGACGGTGACGGTGGCGGTCGGGCCGTTGCGGTGCTTGGCCAGGATCAGGTCGGCCTCGCCGGCCCGGGGTGACTCCTTCTCGAACGCGTCCTCCCGGTACAGCAAAATGACCATATCCGCATCTTGTTCCAAGCTGCCCGATTCGCGTAGATCAGCCAGTATGGGCTTCTTGTCGTTGCGCTGTTCCGGGCCGCGGTTGAGCTGGCAGATCGCGATGACCGGGATCTCCAGTTCCTTGGCCAGCAGCTTGAGCGACCGGGAGAACTCGCTGACCTCCTGCTGGCGGCTCTCCACCCGTCTGCCGCTGGTCAGCAGTTGGAGGTAGTCCACCACGACCAGCCGCAGGTCATGCCGCTGTTTGAGCCGGCGGGCCTTGGCCCGGATCTCCATCATGGTCAGGTTGGGCGAATCGTCGATGTACAGCGGGGCGTCGGCCACCTCGCCCATCCGACGGGCCAGCCGGGCCCAGTCGTCGTCGCTCATGTGGCCGGACCGCATGTGGTGCAGCGGCACCTTGGCCTCGGCCGACAGCAGCCGCATGGTGATCTCGGACCTGCTCATCTCCAGCGAGAAGATGACCGAGGTCAGGCCGTTGCGAATCGAGCAGGACCGGGCGAAGTCCAGTCCCAGGGTGGAGTTGTGGGTCGGGATCATCGATCTGCTGGCCAGATAGAGATGCTCGGAGCTGTCGACCTGCACACACCGCACCGGCACGCTCTCGATCCGTCGTACCGCCACGATGTCGCGGCCGTCGGACACCCTGGTGGTACGGGTCTGACGCGCTGCCTTCCGGTTCAGCCGGAAAACGGGATCCGCCGAGGTGAAGTCGACCAGGTAGGTCACCGGATCGTCCCCACGCCCCGGCCTGGTGCGCATGGCGGCCCGGTAGCCAAGGGTGAGAACCAGTTCGTGGACGTCCTGCGCGAGGCGTCGGTTCGTCACCGCGAACCAGACCGCTCCGGCCTCACCCACGTGTCCGTTGGTGTCGAGCAGTCCGGCGAGCAGCGCACGCCGCTGTTGC
>DATCXL010000628.1:0-3782 GCA_036565825.1 Mycobacteriales bacterium | reverse complement strand
CCGCCGCAGCCGAGGTAACCGCCGAGGTGTCCGGCATCCCCATGACGTCCGTGGTCGAAGAGGCCGACAACATCGAAGCCCTGCCCTACATCACGCCGACGCTTGTCTTGGAGCAGATAGCGGCCGGGGTTCTTCCTCACGACGTGGTCACCAGCCTCATCCGTGACGCGATGACCGCAGCCGAGGGCGGGATTCCGGATCTGGACTCGCTGTTTGCCCAGATCGAGGGCGCCGAACGGCTCGCAGACACCTACAGCGAGGACAGCCTCTGGGAAGAACTTCCCGATTCGATTCGCACCACCCCACTCGACCCTACCCGTCCAGCGCACGATCTCCTCGAAGACCTCCTCGCTGGCATCCGCGGCTGCATGCTGCTCTACGATGAATACGTCGACGCCCCAGAGCCTGATAGTGACGCGACAACCACGGCATTCCTTGATGCCATACGAGAACAAGCAAGGACCTACCATCGTCCGTTCTAAGCGAACCCCGGCTACGGAGGAAGCATTCCAGCCGCTGGCGAGCTTCAACTTTACCTTCTCATCACCGATATGCCCGTCAGAACTAACCCAAAGGCTCGCGTTGCGGCTGACGCGGTCTTTGGCCTTGTGCACAGCGCCTGTGTGCCCGCACAGCCGGCATGGCCTCTTGGCGGGCCCATGACTCACCGGCACCGCTCTGTGGTAGCCGATGTTCCAACTCGACTCCGAGCGGGCTCCCGAGGCGATACCTCGGCACGCGACCTACCCGGATAGCGCCAGCGCGCCAAGGACAGCCTCGACCAGATCTCCCTACGGGGTCAGTCCTCGGTGCTTGATCCGTCCACATCGGCCTGGCCACTGGCAGACTCCGGGGGGCGACGGCGGAGGGCAGGGTCGATCGCGTCGGCCATGCTGGCGTCAGTGGCGGCGGTGAGGTGGGAGTAGACCGCGCTGGTCACCGTCACGTTGGAATGCCCGAGTCGCTTGGACACTGACTCGATTCCGCCAATGGGATCAACGCCGTGGCGTGGGAATGCCGCAGTCGGTGCGGACTGGGATCCTTGGCCAGACCTCGCTCGGCCGCTAATCTCCTCACCTTCCGCCAATGACGCTTGTGAAAGTCCGCGTTACGCCACAACGCTTCCTTCTGCCCGCTCGCCGGTGAGGGGAACAGCAGGTCTCCAGGTGCCCTACCGATCATCCTCGCCGACAGGATTCGTACCGCAGTTGGAGGCAGCACAATCGTACGAAAAGCATTCGCCGACTTGCCCTCCTCAGTATCGAGATAGGGTCGCCGGTGCTCGTCCTCGCGCACAACCTGGGCGATAGTCAGGGTCCGAGATCTCGAGTTGGTATCACATCGACGCAACGCGGTCAGCTCGCCCCACCGCAGCCCGGTACCCAGGATAATCGCGGTCACATCACCGGTATCCACACCGACCCGATAGGCACAGTCAATCCAGTCCGGCATCTCCTCCATGTCTACAACGTGGTGGCCCTTCACCGGCCTGCCCTTCCGCTCAGGTAACCGCACCCGTCGACACGGATTCACCGCGACGTAGCCGCGGTCGACCGCGAACTCGAACACCGGGAAGACCACGGAGCTGTGGATGTTGGCGATCGTCTTCGCCGAGTAGTGCCGAATGGCCTTGGTTCCGTAGGTCTTCTTACGCATGTAACTGACCCAGGCCTGCATCACATCAGTACCGATCCGGTCCACCGCCAGCCGACCCAACGGCCCGACTCGCCGTCCGTCCGGGAGCCGCACGATCGCCGGACACACGTGCGTGCGGAGGTCCCGTTGGTACTCGGCCACCGTGCGCCTACCCGCATCCACGAGGGTTTCGAGGTACTCCCGCGCCAACGCTTCGAACGAACGGACCTCGGTCGGCTGGGCCGCCAACCCCAACCGCACGGCCCACTCCGGATCGTCGTAGGGATCCCGGAAACCGTTGGCCACCAACGCACCTCGGAACGTCACCGCCTCATCAAGCCGGTCAAACGTCCGAGACCGCTGCACCCCGTCCCGACGGCCACCCTCACGCCACTTCACCCGATAGACAGTCCGCCCCGTCCGACCGATCCCGGTACTCGACACCTTCCGGACGACGCCTGCGAGCTGACTCCATGGTCTCGCCCTCCCTGCTGGTCAGGGCGGGACACGGGGAGTCCACGGTACCTCGCGGTACATCGCGACACGCAGCCTCGAAGGCTCGTGCTCCCATGGTGCTCCCCAGACGACGAAACCGCCGCTGACCTGTCGCGTTTCCGCAGGTCAGCGGGGGTATATCTGGGTGGGGCAGGCGGGGTTCGAACCCGCGACCGATGGATTATGAGTCCACTGCTCTGACCGGCTGAGCTACTGCCCCTCGACGTACCCACCAAGGCTAGGGCACCACCAAAGGCTAGGGCACGGCCATCGGTGCGGCCCATCGCCTTGCACCCATTGGTCCGCCGGTCCTGTCCAGGCGAACGGTGACCGACGGTACCGGCGACGGATACTGTAGCGGACGGTAACCAGGTTGCCACCACAATGCAGAAACGCATGGGGGTCGCACAGAGTCGCCGTGCCGCACGCGCCGTGCTCCATCGCCTGTGGAAGACTGATCGGGCATGAGACGCAGGGGTGCTCGGCGGCACCGAACCCGCCGACGATCCAACGCCGGCAGTACACCCGGTCATTCCGGGCGGTGACGCAGGGTGACGATTTCGCTCGGCCTACTCGCGATGATCGGTCTGATCGCCCTCAACGCGTTCTTCGTCCTTGCCGAGTTCTCCCTGACCTCCGTTGACCGGACCCGGCTGAACCGGCTCGCCCGCGATGGTGACCGGCGTGCGGCCGGTGTGCTGGGCGCGGTGCACGACCTGTCCTTCCAACTGTCCGGCGCCCAACTGGGCATCACGGTCAGTTCGCTGCTGCTCGGCTTCCTCACCGAGCCGGTGCTGTCCGACACGTTCGGCCGCCCGTTCGAGGCCATCGGGCTGGACCCCGACTCCGGGCGAACCGCCGGCGCGGTGACGGCGCTGCTGGTGGCCACCCTGGTACAGATGATCTTCGGTGAGCTGGTGCCGCAGAACCTGGCGCTGGCCCGACCGCTGCCCACCGCCCTATGGGTCGGCCCACTCCAGCAGGCGTTCTCCCGCGCGGCCAGAGTCGTCATCGCGGTGTTCGACAACTCAGCCAGCGCGATCGTGCGCGGGCTCGGCGCCCAACCCCAGGAAGAACTGCGGGCGGCTCGTACCCCGGTTGAACTGCGCTCGCTGATTGCCGCCTCGGCCAGGGAGGGCACCCTGGCCGCGGACGTCGCCCTGCTGCTTCGCCAAACCCTCGCGTTCGACGAGAAGAAGGCCGGTGACGTACTCACCCCCAGGGTGCACGTGGTCGCGATGCGGACCGACCAGACGGTCGCCGAACTGCTTGACCTGGCCAGACAGTCGGGTCACTCCAGGTTCCCGGTGCACACCGGGAACCTGGACGAGGTGGTCGGCCTGGTGCATGTCAAGCACGCCTTCGCGATCCCGCCGGAACGGCGGTGGCGCACCAGGGTCGGGCAGATCATGGTCGATCCGATCGCTGTACCCGAGTCGCTGCACTGTGACGAACTGTTGACCACGCTGCGTCGGGAGAGCCTGCAGCTCGCCGTGGTGGTGGACGAGTACGGCGGCACCGCCGGTGTGGTCACGCTCGAGGACCTGGTCGAGGAACTGGTCGGCGACGTCCGCGACGAACACGACCTGCCGGAGACGCCGCCGGTGCTGCCTGCCGGTGAGTCGGCCTGGTCGGTGTCCGGACTGCTGCGG
>DATCXL010000605.1:0-7695 GCA_036565825.1 Mycobacteriales bacterium | reverse complement strand
GATCGCCCGAGGCGGTACGGCGCTGGCGCCGGCGGAGCCGGCGCCCTTGATCTACTACGGGCCAATTCGGCAGTGCACAGTGGATCCGTGGCGTCATCCGCCGAGCGCTGCGTCCTGCTCGGCCTGGGCACGTTGGACCAGAGCGGCGACCTGGTCGATGAGTGTCGCCGTGGCGGCGATGGTCGCAGTCGAGTCGAGCGTGTGGTCGGTGCCGTCGATGTCGACCACGGATGCTCCGGCTTCGCGGGCGATGATGACGCCGGCCGCGGTGTCCCAAGGCTTGTTGGAAAGGGCGATCGTGGCGTCGAGCTTGCCTTCGGCCAGCCAGGCCAGGTCGATGGCCGCGGAACCAAGCATCCGGACTCGTTGGGTGCGCGCGGCGAGCTGCGCGGTGATGGCCAGCCGGGCGCGGTTACGTTGGTGGGCGTTATCGCCGGTCGCGTAGTCGCCGATGGCGACGATGGCTTGGTCGAGGTCCTTGGTGTCGCTGCTCCTGATTGGCTGGCCGTCGCGGAGCGCGCCGTGGTCTCGGGCGGCCGAGTATCGGGTGCGGAGGAATGGGACGTCGATGACGCCGAGGACCGGCCGGCGTCGGTGAACCAGGCCCAGGGAGACCGCGCATAGCGGAATGTCGTGGACGAGGTTGGCGGTCCCGTCGACGGGATCCAGAACCCACGTCAGTTCGCTTGGTGTTCCGGCGTGGCCTTCCTCCTCGCCGAGGAACCCGAACGCCGGTGTCCTCTCTCCGAGGTAGGTGCGCACAGCCTGCTCCACGGCGAAATCAATCTCGGTCACCATGTCGCGGTCGCCTTTGGCGGTCACTGCTCCGGTGATGTGTGTTCGAACGATCTCGGCCGCGATATCGACGGCGCTGTGGGCGATGGGGAGGAGCGAGTCCAGGTCCACCGTCATCGCGGCGTACTCCGTTCCCACAGCGAGGCGAAGACCTGCTCGAATACCGAAAACAGCCCTCCAGTCGGGACCAGGTCCCGGCACAGCACGAGCGTCGGACTGTCCACGCCTCGGGCGTCGGGTAGGTACGGCTGCACGACACACGTGTCGTCCGCGATGGTGATGTTGAACCTGACCGTTTCGTCGTACACCGCGATCTTGAGCCGGTCGCGTGCTTCGTCAGACAACCTGTCGCGGACCCGCTGAGTGAGGATCTGGATGTTCAGCGCCGTCAGGGTGGCGAGCTGCCCTTCTGGATAGCCCTCCTCGTGCTCGCGGGTCTTCATCGCGGTGCTCTCGGGGTCCAGGAAGAGGCAGCGGATCGTCGTCCCGCCCTCGATGAGTGCCCGCATGCCGTTGTCCGGGTAGTGCTGGCACAGCATGTTCAATGACAGTCCGGCTGCCCGGATGTCCCTTGCCCCGTCGAACAGGGCGTGCGGTGGCATCTCGGATGCGAACTCCGACCGGCTTGTGAAGACGGCAGACAGGTCGGCGAGGGGACCCCGGCCTGCCGGGGAGGCATTCGCGGTCAGGTCGGGATTCAGCCGGAGTTGGCTGTTGCCGGTTGGCCCGGTCAACAGGTCCTCGGGACAGGGAGCGAACAGGTCCGTCGCGGTCCACTCGGGGAACATGTGCTCCAGCACGCGGCAGTGATCGGAGTACGGGAGCCCGACGAGCTGGCCGGCAAGCCAGCGGTGGAACTGACCCCGGCTCGGCCATGTCCCGACGAGCGTTCGATCTACCCGGGCGGCGGCTTTGTCGTACTGTGCGCAGAAGGTGATGTACTTGTTCCAGTGCTTCTGCTGCACCAGAACCCGGAACAGGCTGGGTGTGGTGGGCACGGATGCTGCCTCCCGCGCGGGTGCGACTCGGGTAGGCCAAGACTAGACGCGACAACGACGAGACAGTCACGCGACAACGCGGCCCGGGATGCGACAGATCCGAGGAAGACGGGACGGCGGCGCCAGTCAGAAGTGACGCTCCGTCACCGATGCTCGGGACATGGCTGGTTGTGCTGGGGTCTCGCGATGCTGTGGCTCTTGTGGCGGGCGGGGGTGGAAGTACGTGTCGTCCCGGCTTGCGCTGTTGGGGCGCGCTCTCTCGGAGGAGCGGGTGACGGTGGTGCCGAGGCGGATGTGTCCGGATTGTCGTGGCGGGGGAATGTCGACGTCCTGATCAGTCAGGCTCTAGGATCTTGACAACCTGTGTTGTCGAGCCTGTCTGGTGGAGTCATGGCGTTCGAGGTGGAGCCCCCGAAGTACGCCCGTGTGGTGCGTGCCCTGCAAGAGCGGATAGAGGAGGGGGCATATCCGCCGGGTGAGGCTCTGCCGAGTGAGGCTCAGTTGGTGGGGGAGTTCCGGGTGTCGCGGCCGACGGTTGTGCGGGCGTTGAACATCCTGCGCCTTGAGGGGTGGATCGATTCACAGCAGGGCAAAGGGCACTTCGTGCGGGGCAAGCCCGCAGCGGCCGGTCGGCGTCCGCCTGAGCATGTCGATGTGGTGTTGGACCTGAACGAGTCGGCCGAGGTGGAGATGGTCGGGGTGGGCCCGGTGCTTGTTTCAGGCCGGTTGGCCTCGGCGATGGGGCTGGCGGAGGGCACTCCGGTGATCGCGCGGCGCCGGGTGACAGTGGCCGAGGGCGATCCGGTGGACCTGGTCTCGGCGTACTTCCCGGTCGATCTCACCGCCGGGACGGTCCTGGGTAAGCCTGAGCCTATCGTGGGAGGCCTGCGCCGGTACATCGAGACGGCCAAAGGTGTGCGGTTCGATCACGTGATCGAGCGGACCGCCGCCCGGCTGGCTCGGCCCGATGAAACCACCGTGCTCGGGATCTCCGAGTCCGACCCGGTGCTCAGCCTGCTGATCACCGCGCACGACCCGACCGGCGCGGTACTGCTTGCCATGGATGTGGTGCTCCCAGGGGATCGGCACGAGCTGGAGGACAGCTACCCGATCACCTGACCGGGTGAACTGACGCCAGTCAGCTTGATTTATCAAGCCATCAATACTTAGCCTCTTGGTAAGTCAAGCAGTCGTCAGGTTGACGGTCGACGGAGGTTGGTCAATGGCTATCAAGGGTGCGATTCCGGTCGCGTTCGCGGATGTGTTCCCGGCGGGGGCGTTCGTGCTGGACGTCCAGGCAGTGCGGGACTACGACGCGAGTAAGGCCGGGACCCCGGTCCAGGCGCGGGACAAGGAGTCCGGCCAGCCGGTATGGGCGGTCGATGTGATCGACGCCGATCCGGAGGCCCGGCAGAAGTCGGTGAAGGTCAAGATCTCCGCGCCGGTGTGTCCGGTGCTGCCGCCGGAGGCGGGTGGGTTGCCGTTTCGCCCGGTGGAGTTCGACGGACTGTCCGTCCGCGCGTACGTGGATGGCAACGGGCGGGTCGCCTACTCGTTCCGCGCGTCGGGGATGCGGGCGCCTGCTGGTGCGGTCAGGCCCGGCAAGCAGGCGGCCTAACAAGCTGGGACGCGGGGGCGGGCCTGGAGTCTGTGGCGGACGTACCGCCCGCCCTCGCGCCCTTCCAACACCACTCCTGGAAAGGGGGTCTTGGCATGTCCAAGGGTAGTCGCGCCAGGGTCGCCGTGCCGGCGGGCCGGTTGGGGACCGGTCGGATCGGGGGCCGGTGATGTTGGGCGCTCGCGGGAAGTCCGATCCGCAGCGGGTGCAGATCGTCCGAGATGACCGTCCGCTGTGGTGGGTCGCCTTCCTCGGTCTGCTGCGAATGCTCGGCTGGGTGCTGCGTTCGGCCGCGAGACACCCGGCTGTAACGGCCATGGTGGTGGTCGCGATGTGGGCACGGGTTGCCTTGGGCTCCGTGGGGACCGAGGTGTTCGGTCTGGCCGTGGTCGGTCTGCTCGCCGCTGCGGCGGGGCTGTGGTGGTGGCGGTGGCCGGCTTCGTTTCGGACAAGGGTCCGGCTTCCTCTGCTGGCCCGGTGGCGGTGGCTGACCGTGTACCAACGGAGTTGGTCGCGGGTGATGGCCGGGTGTGGGCTGACGGTGGTCCGGGCCGGTGAGGTGCACGTGCCGCAGGTCATTCGACTCACCTCGACCGGGTGGCGTGACCGACTGCTGGTTGCGACGCTTCCCGGCCAGCACCTCGACACCTGGGCCAAGGCCGGCCCCGCGTTGGCACATGCATTTGGAGCGCGTAGCTGCCGGGTTCGGTCGGTGGACCCGCCTCGGCCTCGGCGTGGGCGGGTGACACGAGGTGTGCCGCGGGTGTGGGTGGAGTTCACCACCCACGATGACCCACTGGCCCCCACCGTGGCCGCGTTGCCGGTGCCTGACCCGGCGGATCTGTTCGCGGTGCCGGTGGGGAGGCGTGAGGACGGGTCGCCGTGGCTACTGCGGCTCCTCGGCACCCACGTCCTGGTCGTCGGCGTCACCGGTGCGGGAAAGGGCTCGGTGGTGTGGTCGCTGTTGCGCGGGATCGCCTCGGCAATCCGGGGCGGTGTGGTGGCGGTGTGGGCGATCGATCCCAAGGGCGGCATGGAACTGGGGTTCGGCCGAGGCATGTTCGCTCGGTTCGCCACCGATCCGGCCGACATCGTGGCCCTGCTCGAACAGGCCGTGGCCGAGATGCGTGACCGGGCGGCACGACTGGCCGGGAAGGTCCGGCTGCACACCCCGACCAACCGAGAGCCGCTGGTGTTGGTCCTGGTGGACGAGATCGCGTCGCTGACGGCGTACCTGGCCGACCGGGATCTCAAGCGCCGGGCCGAGGCCGCGCTGTCACTGTTGCTGTCGCAGGGCCGTGCAGTCGGGGTGAGTGTGGTGGGTGCGGTGCAGGACCCGCGTAAGGAAGTGCTGAACCTGCGGAACCTGTTCCCCACCAGAGTCGCGCTGCGGCTGGACGAGTCCACCCAGGTGGACATGGTTCTCGGTGACGGCGCGTACGAGCGGGGCGCAGCGTGCGACCTGATCCCCGAAGCGACGCCGGGTGTCGGGTACGTGCGGCTGGATGGGCAACGCGAACCGGTGCGTGTTCGGGCTGCCTACGTCACCGACACCGACATCCAGTCCATGGCCGGGACCTACCGGGCTGGTGCCTCGGCGGGTCTGCGGTCTGTCCGTCACGGTGAGGAGGCCGCCTGATGATCCCCGAGGTACTTCCGGCCGTGACCCCGCCGGACTCGAAGGAGTGGACTCTCCCCCGGCATCGCAGCGACGTGACCACCGGACTCGCTGACCAGAGTGCCGCCCTCGATGCCTTGGCCGGGCTGTCCGGACGGGACCGGCCATGACTGCGCGGCTGTCGCGGGTGGAGCGTGCCCGGATGCCTCTTGCCCGGGATGTGGTCAAGGCGGTCGCCGTCGAGCACGGGGTGTGTATCCGTCCGGTGCCGGTGCGGCAGACCGACACGGTGACCGGGGAGACGACCGTGGTGGATGTGCCGTGTGGAGCCACGTTCGCCAGCAAGTGCCCTCCCTGCGCGGAGCGGGCTCGCCGGTTGCGGATGGTCCAGTGTCGGGAGGGCTGGCACCTAGACCACGAACCGGACCTGACCGCAGACGACCCGACCGTGCGTCAGCGGGAGTTGATGGCCGACCGGGCCGGGCTGGTTGAGGTCCGCGACCTGGTCGCCGACGCGGGCGGGGATGTCGGCCTGGTGGATGAGGAGATCGGAGAGTGTGACCAGGAGATCGCCGAAGCCGGGGTGCGCGGCACGGTCGTGCCCGATGCGAAGTCGCGGCGGGTGCGGTCGACGCGTCGCCGGCAGGACGCCGCAGATCTGCCTCGACGGAAGATCGCCGCGTCCACTCTGGGCCGGGTGTTCGACGGCCGGGACGGGAAGGCGTTCCGCCCGTCGTTGTTCCTCACCTTGACGCTCGATTCCTACGGGCGGGTGCGCGGCGACGGGACGCCGCTCGATCCGGACCGGTACGACTACTCCCGGGCCGCGCGGGATGCGGTGCACTTCGCCAAGCTGGTGGATCGGTTCGTGCAGAACCTGCGCCGGTTCGTCGGCTGGGACGTGCAGTATTTCGCCGCGGTCGAACCGCAACGCCGCCTGGCGCCGCATCTGCACATGGCCATCCGAGGCACCGTCTCCCGCGCCGAACTGCGCCAGGTCGTTGCCGCCACCTACGCCCAGGTCTGGTGGCCGCCGTGCGATGTCCCGGTCTATGGCGGTGACCGGCTGCCCGTCTTCGATGAGGACACCGGCCAGTACGTCGACCCGGACACCGAGGTTCCGCTGCCGTCGTGGGATGAGGCGCTGGACGACCTGGGTGCTGACCCTGACGCGCAGCCCGTTCACGTGGTCCGGTTCGGGCCGGTCCTCGACGTCCAGGGCGTGCTCGCGGGCACTCCGGATGCCGACCGGTGTGTTCGGTACCTGGCCAAGTACCTGACCAAGTCCGTGCACGAATGCCACACGCCCGACACCGAGGCACAGCGGGCACACGTGGCCCGACTGGTCGACGTATTGCGGTTCGAACCCTGCTCGCCGACGTGTGCGAACTGGCTGCGGTACGGGGTGCAGCCGAAGAACCCCCGGCCCAACCAGCGGCCCGGCTACTGCACGGGCAAGGCCCACCGCGCCGAACACCTCGGCTACGCCGGCCGTCGCGTCCTGGTCTCCCGCAAATGGTCCGCCAAGAACCTCGCCGACCACCGCACCGGACGACGCAACTACGTCCTGGCCGTCCTCGCCCGCGCCGGCACCGGCATTTCGGCAACCGTCGATCCGGATCGATACGCCTGGGAGCCGGCCACCTCCAACGACCCCGACGTCGCCCCGCTGGCGCACCGGCTGCTCCGGTCGGTCGCCGAACGCATCCGCTGGCGACACCAGTACGACGCCGCCAAGGACGCCGGAGAACTTTCGGCAACCGATGCGGCCTGACCGGCCGCCCGTGACCACCGCGCCATCACCGGCGCAACCCAACCCGTTCTCGCAGGAAGGAAACATCCCATGACCGTGCCCGTGACCATCTCGATCTTCGAACCGCTCAACGCCCGGTGCCACACCTATCCCGATCGCCCGCCACTGGTCCAGCTCTTCGGCGGCGGCCTGAACTACTGCATCCAGCCCGATCCGTCACTCACCCCCGGTGAGCAGCACGACCGGGCCCTGCAACTTCTGCACGCGGTCGGCGAGTACGCCGAGGAACTCGGCCGCATCCGCGACCGCGCCACCCCCTCCCGGCCCCACCCGGGGCCGCGCCCACAACGAACGGAGGACCACCAGGAGTGGACACACGACCGTTGACCGTGGCGCAGGCCGCGGATCGCATGAACGTCAGCGAGCGGTTTATTCGCCGGCTGATCGAGGAACGGCGTATCGCCTTCCATCGGGTCGGCCGGCACGTCCGACTCCGGCCCGTCGACCTGGACGCATTCTTCGACGCCGGCCGAGTCGAGCCCGTCACCCGCACCTGCCGACCCCGGCTGACTGGAAGGAGGGCCGCCTGATGGCGGGACGGAAAGAGCGCCGATTCGGCAATGTCCGCGAACTGCCCTCGGGTCGGTTCCAGGCGCGGTACCGGGGGCCGGACGGGGTGATGCGCAGCGCACCGACCCTGTTCGCGAGCAGGAAGGACGCCGGTCGTTGGCTCACCCTGACCGAGGCGGAGATCCTGCGCGGGGACTGGCGGGATCCGACCGCCGGGGCGGTCCAGTTCGGCGAGTATGCCGAGCGCTGGATCACTGAGCGACCCAGGCTCCGGCCTCGCACGGTGGACCTGTACCGGTCGCTGCTGCGCCGGCACGTGGCCCCCGACCTGGCCGGGCTGATG
>DATCXL010000144.1:0-5504 GCA_036565825.1 Mycobacteriales bacterium | reverse complement strand
GGCGACATGGACGCCAACACAGGATTGTACGGTGTGCACGCCCGCAACGGCAAACGGGCCCGCCCCAGGACCTCCGCGTCAGGCGGTGCGGGCGGTCCGCACGCCCAACGCGGCAAGCCTGGCCTCGCCACCATCCTCGGCGGTGAGCACCCAGGGTCCGTGCTCGGTCACCGCCACGGTGTGCTCGAAGTGGGCGGCGAACGAGCCGTCCACCGACACCACCGTCCAGCCGTCGTCGAGCTCGAGGGTGTCCGGCTTGCCCATGGTGACCATGGGCTCGATTGCCAGTGCCAGGCCCGGCACCAGCCGGGGCCCGCGACCGGGTCGGCCGTAGTTCAGCACGTGCGGGTCCTGGTGCATCTCGGTGCCGATGCCGTGGCCGCCGTAGTGGTCCACGATGCCGTACGAACCGGCGGCCCGGATGCTGCGCTCCACCGAGTTGCTGATGTCCGTCAACCGGCCTCCGGCCACCGCGGCGGCCAGGCCGGCCCACATCGACTCCTCGCAGACCCGCATCAACTCCTGGTACTCCGGCGCCACCTCGCCGACCGGAACCGTGATCGCCGAGTCACCGTGCCAGCCGTCCACGATGGCGCCGCAGTCGATGGACAGCACGTCGCCCTCGCGCAACTTCTTCCGACGGTTGGGGATGCCGTGCACGACCTCCTCGTTGATCGAGGTGCAGATCGTGGCAGGAAACCCGCGGTACCCAAGGAAGGACGGCACCGCCCCCTGGCCGCGAATCGTCTTCTCCGCGATCGCGTCCAGATCCGCGGTGGTGATACCCGGCCGGACCGCCTCGGCGAGTGTCCGCAGGGTCTGCTGCACCACCAACCCGGCGGCCCGCATCCGCTCGATCTCTTCCGGCGTCTTGATCTGGATCATCCGGTTCCGCCTTCTCCAGCGCACGTCCCGCCCCGGCCCGGAGTCACTCGCCGAACCGGTGCAGGGCGTCGATCGCCCGTTCGGTCACGTCATCCACCGGCCCGGTGGCGTCTATACCCACCAGGATGCCCTTCTCGGCGTAGTAGGAGACCAGCGGGGCCGTCTGCGCCGCGTACACCTCCAGCCGGTGCCGGATCGTCTCGGGCCGGTCGTCGTCGCGCTGGAACAGCTCACCCTCGCAGTGGTCACAACTACCCCGCCGGGCCGGCGGGTCGAACTCGACATGCCAGATGTGCCCGCAGGCGCGGCAGGTCCGCCGACCGGACAACCGCCGGATCACCTCGTCGTCGTCCACCACCAGCTCGAGGACCACGTCGAGCGCGGTACCCATCTCGTGCAGCATCTTGTCGAGGGTCTCGGCCTGCGGAACGTTGCGCGGGAAGCCGTCGAGGAGGAAGCCGTCGGCGGCGTCGTCCTCGGAGAGACGGTCGCGCACCATCGCGATGGTCACCTCGTCTGGCACCAGGTCGCCGGAGTCCATGTACTTCTTGGCGACCAGCCCCAACTCGGTGCCCTGACCGACGTTCGCCCGGAAGATGTCACCGGTCGAGATCTTCGGGATGGCGAGGTGCGCAGCGATGAACTGCGCCTGGGTACCCTTCCCGGCGCCAGGCGGCCCAACCAGTACCAGGCGCACTACCGCAGGAACCCCTCATAGTTACGCTGCATGAGTTGACTCTCGATCTGCTTCACCGTGTCCAGTCCCACGCCCACAAGGATCAGTACCGCCGTACCACCGAACGGGAAGTTCTGGTTGGCGCCGGCGCTGAACGAGAAGAAGAAGTTCGGCAGCACCGCGACGGTGGCAAGGTACAGCGAGCCAGGGAACGTGATGCGCGACAGTACGAAGCTGAGGTACTCGGTGGTGGGTCGCCCCGGCCGAATACCGGGGATGAACCCCCCGTACTTCTTCATGTCGTCGGCACGTTCCTCCGGGTTGAACGTGATTGACACGTAGAAGTACGTGAAGAAGATGTTCAACGCGAAGTAGACACTGATGTGTACCCAGTTGCCCTGGTTCACCAGGTTGTTGTCGATGAACCGACGAAGGGTACCGGTCGAGCTGCCCTGCAACTGGCTGAACAGTTGCGGTATGTAGAGCAACGACGCGGCGAAGATGACCGGGATGACACCGGCCTGGTTGACCTTCAACGGCAGGTACGTCGAGGTACCGCCGTACATCCGCCGGCCGACCATCCGCTTGGCGTACTGCACCGGGATGCGCCGCTGTGCCTGCTCCACGAACACGACCGCGGTGATGATGGCCAGACCGAGCAGGCAGATCAGGAAGAACGCGAACCCGCCACCGTTGCGCAGCAGCGTCTGACCCTCACCCGGGATCTGCGCCGCGATCGAGGTGAAGATCAGGACCGACATGCCGTTGCCCACGCCGCGGTCGGTGAGCAACTCACCGAGCCACATGACCACGCAGGTACCGGCCGACATGGTGATGACCATGCTCACCACGTTGTAGACCGACGTGTCGGTCAACGTCGGCAGTGGGCAGCCCTGGAAGAGCTGGTTGTTCTTGGCCAGCGCGATGATGCCGGTGGACTGGAGGATGGCCAGCGCCACGGTCAGGTAGCGGGTGTACTGGGTCAGCTTGGCTTGGCCGGACTGGCCCTCCTTCTTCAACTGCTCGAACCGCGGGATGACCACCACCAGCAGCTGGATGATGATGCTCGCCGTGATGTACGGCATGATCCCGAGCGCGAAGACGGAGAGCTTGAGCAGTGCTCCGCCGCTGAAGAGGTTGACCAGGCTGTAGAGGTTCGCGCTCGCACCCGAGCTGACGATGCCGATGCACTGGTTGATGTTCTTGACCGACACCCCGGGTGTCGGGACGCTGGCGCCCAACCGATACAGCCCGATCATCGCAAGCGAGAAGAGCAGCTTCTTGCGTAGATCAGGCGTTCGGAAGGCTGAGGCGAACGCGGAAAGCACGGATCCTCCTGCGCCAGGCGGGACCGGGCATCTGTCCGGTCCAGAATCCTTCGACCGGGCGGTGGGGTCCCGGTCTGGTGGTGGTGGGCGGGTGCGAGTCCGCGTCCTGAGGCAAACCCGCAGGGTGCGACTCTAACAGCCGTCGCGCCACGTGTTCAGCCAGACGGCTTTGCGTCACCCGTCTGAGCACGTATCCGACATGTACCCAGCGTCGGACAGGCCCGCGAGACCGAGACGCCGACATCCCGCGTACCCGAACCACACCCGTGTCGCCGTCGATCGCGGCTGACCGCGACACGGGTGCCCACGCTCACCATCTCCAGCGTCTCACAGCTCGGTGACGCTGCCTCCGGCGGCGGCGATCTTCTCCCGGGCGCTGTCGGAGAACGCGTGCGCGCTCACCTGCAGGGTCACGCCGGCCAGGTCACCGTTGCCGAGGACCTTCACCGGGGCATTTCCACGAACCGCCCCGGCGGTGACCAGGTCGTTCGGGGCGACCGAACCGCCATTGGGGAACAACTCGGCGAGGCGGCCGACGTTGACCACCTGATACTCCACCCGGAAGCGGTTGGTGAAGCCCTTGAGCTTCGGCAGCCGCATGTGGATGGGCATCTGGCCGCCCTCGAACGAGGGCCGCACCGACGTACGTGCCTTGGTGCCCTTGGTACCACGCCCCGCCGTCTTGCCCTTGGACCCCTCGCCGCGACCCACCCGGGTCTTGGCGGTGCGTGCACCCGGGGCCGGGCGAAGGTGGTGGACCTTGATCGTCATGCTGCTACTCGACCTCCTCGACCGAGACCAGGTGGGTCACGGTCGCGACCATGCCACGAATCTCCGGCCGGTCCTCCTGGACCACCACGTCACGCACCCGCTTGAGACCCAACGACCGAAGCGTCTCCCGCTGGTTGCGCTTGGATCCGATGGCGGAACGGACCTGGGTAACCTTCAGTCGGGCCATCTCACGCCCCCTGCCCGGCGCGCGCCCGCAGCATGCCCGCCGGTGCCACGTCCTCGAGCGGGAGGCCACGACGGGCCGCCACCTCCTCGGGACGCACCAGCGCCCGCAGCGCAGCCACGGTCGCGTGCACGATGTTGATCGGGTTGTCTGAGCCGAGGCTCTTGGACAGCACGTCGCCGATACCGGCGCACTCCAGCACGGCCCGTACCGGCCCACCGGCGATCACACCGGTACCCGGACTGGCCGGCCTGAGCAGCACGACCCCGGCGGCCGCCTCACCCGTCACCGGGTGCGGGATGGTGGAGGCGATCCGCGGCACCTTGAAGAAGTGCTTCTTGGCCTCCTCGACGCCCTTGGCGATCGCCGCGGGCACCTCCTTGGCCTTGCCGTAGCCGACACCGACGGTTCCGTCGCCGTCACCCACCACGACCAGGGCGGTGAAGCTGAACCGACGACCACCCTTCACGACCTTGGCCACCCGGTTGATGGTGACGACACGTTCGACGTGCGGGGTCTTCTCGGGGGCCGCCCCGCCATCACGGCGATCGCGGCGGTCGCGGCGATCGCGGTCGCCGCCCCCTCCGCCACGGCGCTGCGTTCCTGGCATCAGGCGTCCCTCTCGTTCTTCTCGTCTGTCCTGGCGATCCTGAGGCTTGTCAAAACTCCAGGCCCCCCTCGCGGGCGGCGTCTGCGAGCGCGGCGATCCTGCCGTGGTACCGGTTACCACCCCGGTCGAACACGATCTTCGTGACACCCGCGGCGATGGCCCGTTCGGCCAGCAGTTCCCCGACCCGGCGGGCCTGGGCGGTCTTGTCGCCCTCGCCGTCCAGTCGGTAGGTCGACGCCGAGGCCAACGTTACGCCCCGGGAGTCGTCGACGAGCTGGGCGTAGATGTGCCGCGTGGACCGGGTCACCATGAGCCGGGGGCGCACCGGAGTGCCGACGACCCTCTTGCGCAACCGGACGTGCCGACGT
This sequence comes from Mycobacteriales bacterium, assembly GCA_036565825.1. Lineage (GTDB taxonomy): Bacteria > Actinomycetota > Actinomycetes > Mycobacteriales > DASULA01 > DASULA01. The sequence continues at coordinate 682 of DATCXL010000144.1, read as the reverse complement.
GCCTTACCGACCCGTCGCCGTTGCGACTCGGTGGTTGCCCCACCCCTACGCACCAGGGTACTTGCACTCGTCATGGTCACTTACCCGTCTTTCCGGCCTTGCGGCGGACCGTCTCACCCTGGTACCGCACGCCCTTACCCTTGTACGGGTCGGGCTTACGCAGCTTGCGGATGTTGGCCGCGACCTCGCCGACCTTCTGCTTGTCGATGCCCTCGACCACGAACCGGGTGGGGGTCTCGACCCGGAAGGTGATCCCCTCCGGCGCCCTGACCGGCACCGGGTGGCTGAACCCCAGCGCGAACTCCAGGTCAGCACCACGGGCCTGCACCCGGTAACCGGTGCCCACGATCTCCAGGGTCTTGGAGTACCCCTGGGTGACGCCGGTCACCATGTTCGCCACGAGGGTACGGGACAGGCCGTGTAGCGACCTGCTCTCCCGCTCGTCGTCCGGCCGTTCCACGACCAGGGCACCGTTGTCGGCGCGACCAATCGTGATCGGCTGCGCGACGGTGTGTGACAGGGTCCCCTTCGGGCCCTTCACTGTGACCGTGCGGTCCGCTATGTCGATGTCGACCCCATTTGGGATGGGGATCGGCAGCTTACCGATGCGCGACATGCCGCTGTTCCCCTCTCACCACACGTAGGCGAGGACTTCCCCGCCCACGCCACGCTTGGCGGCCTG
>DATCXL010000579.1:0-2355 GCA_036565825.1 Mycobacteriales bacterium | reverse complement strand
GGCCGCGCCCGTCGGTACCGTGACGGCGTGACCTCGACCGCAACGTCCGCGTGGGGTGTGGGTGTAGCCACCCGCACGGACGAACCCGACGACACCAGCCGGGTGCTGGACACCTGGTACCCGGCTCCGGCTCTTGGCGCGCCCGCCGACCCCGCGGACCCCGCAGACCCCGAGTCGCCCGGACTGGCTGGGCTGGCCGGGGATCTGCAATCGCTGGTCGGAGTCGACCCGCGACGCGGTGTGCGAACCGAACTGGTCCGCACCGTGATTGACCTGTCCGCGGCTCCGGTCGACGCCCCGGACGCCTACCTGCGTCTACACCTGCTCTCACACCGACTGGTCCGTCCACACGAGGTGAACCTGGACGGGGTGTTCGGCGTGCTGGCCAACGTGGTGTGGACGAACCACGGGCCCTGTGCCGTCGACGACTTCGAACGGACCAGGGCCCGACTGCGGAGCACCGGCGTGCCGGTGCAGGTGTACGGGGTGGACCGGTTCCCACGGATGACCGACTACGTGGTCCCTTCGGGGGTACGGATCGCCGACGCCGACCGGGTACGGCTGGGCGCGTACCTGGCCGAGGGCACCACCGTGATGCACGAGGGTTTCGTGAACTACAACGCCGGCACGTTGGGCGCCTCGATGGTCGAGGGGCGCATCTCGGCCGGGGTGGTCGTCGGTGACGGTTCTGACATCGGCGGCGGGGCGTCGATCATGGGCACGTTGTCCGGCGGCGGAGCCGAGGTCATCTCGGTCGGTCGACGTTGCCTGCTCGGTGCCAACTCGGGCATCGGCATCAGCCTGGGCGACGACTGCGTGGTCGAGGCCGGCTGCTACGTGACCGCGGGATCGAAGGTGACCCTGCCTGACGGGCGCACGGCCAAGGCCAGCCAACTGTCCGGGCAGTCCGGGCTGCTGTTCCGCCGCAACAGCATCTCCGGGACGTTGGAGGCCATACCCAGAGCGGCCGGGCAGGTGGCGCTGAACGCGGCCCTGCACGCGAACGACTGAGCGCGACGACTGACATGCGTCGCCGAGTTGTCCCACTGGTTCTGGTTCTCGCCGTGGTGGCCGCACTCGGGGCGGTGGTGTTACGGATCACCTCCGGGGGTGTGCCGCACTTCGCGGCGGAATCGGTCTGCACCGTCGTCGGTAGCGGGGGCGGCACCGGTGGCGACGGCGACGGCGACTACCGGTTCTCCACCGTGCAGGCCGCCAACGCGGCCACCATAACCGCGGTCGGGCAGAAGCGTTCACTGCCCGACCGTGCCGTGGTGATCGCACTGGCCACCGCCATGCAGGAGTCGAAGCTGGTCAACCTGGACTATGGCGACCGTGACTCCCTCGGCCTGTTCCAACAACGTCCGTCGCAGGGTTGGGGCAGCCCCGGTCAGGTTCGAGACCCCCACTACGCCGCCGGCAAGTTCTACGACGCGCTGGTACGGGTGCCGCACTGGGACACCATGCCGCTGACCAGGGCGGCCCAGGCGGTGCAGCAGAGCGGCTTCCCAGACGAGTACGCCAAGTGGGAGCCGAGTGCCTCGGCACTGGCCGGGGCACTGCTGGGTACCGTGCCGGCCGGGCTGCGTTGCACCTTCCCCGCGCCGACCCGGCCCGCGTCATCACAGGTGGCTGTGACGACCCCCGCGCTCGCGACGGCCACCCCCCGGCCCGCCCACACCGCCGAGGTGGTCGACGCGCTGCGGCGGGACTACGCCACCGTCCGGGCGGTGGGTGGCGCCGGCGACACCGTCGAACTCACTCCGGCGAACTGGGTCACCGCCAGTTGGTTGGTCGCCAACGCCGAACAACTGGCCGTGGAGTCGGTTTCCTTCGACGGGCGAACCTGGACCCGGTCACACGGCGACCGGTGGACCACCGACCAGCACGCCCACCCCGACCGGGTCGCGATCACCGTGGCCGGCGACCAGTAGTCCAGTCGGTACACGCTCGGTACGTGGTTGGTACGTGGCCGGCTGTCCGCCCGATGCTGACACGCCCGATGCTTCCGGCGGGTGCGCTGTGGGACGTGCGCGGCGCCGGCCGTGTCTCCCGGACTGCGTTCACAGGCCCGGACGGTGCCCCAGGGGACCGCAGCCGACCAGTGGTCGGCGTCAACCCAGGTCGCCTCAGTGGCTGAGGTAGGTGAGGACCAGGTCGACGTTGTGTTGGTGGTGCCGGGTGGTGTCAACGGTCAACACGTCGCCCTCCCAGGGCGTGAACCTCCCGAGGCGACGGGAGACATCAGCCCAGTCGCCCGCGTCGTGCCAGCCCGGGATGCCGCGGACGCGGCCCTCGACCCTGGTGCGATGCACGTTCGGATCGGCACAGACGCACGTGATCACCTTGAACCGC
>DATCXL010000571.1:0-2445 GCA_036565825.1 Mycobacteriales bacterium | reverse complement strand
TCCGCTGGCGGCTGGCCGGTGCGCGCGATCCGTTGGTCGCCGAAGGCGGCCTGTTCGTCCGGCTGGACCGGGGCGGGCACACCATGTTGTCCCGGCTGGACCTCGACACCGGCCGGCCGGTCTGGACCGTGCCGACCGGTGGAACCACCCCACAGATCGCCGACGGGGTCCTGGTGCTGGCCGGACCGTACGGACTGGCCGCCTTCGACACCCGCGACGGTGCTCCGCTGTGGAGTGAACCGGACCGGTCGGATACCCGTCGGAGTGCCACCGCCCGAACGGCCAGCACGGTCACGGTGACGCCGGTGAGCCGCAGCGCACTGGCTGTCAGCGACGGCGGGTCGGTGCGGGTGATCGACGCGCGTACCGGCGCACCGCGCTACGCCCGGCCCGGATCGCGCTGGGTGTCCGCACCCACGCCACTGCGGACCGGGCAGCGGAACCTGGTGTTCGGTCGACACGGCCAGCAACTGCGACTGCTCGACGGCGTCGACGGCACACCGGTCGCCTCCACCGACCGGATCACCGAGGTGCTGGCGATCTGCAGCGAGGCCATCCTGGTCCGGCGGGACGCACAGTTGTCGGCGCTGAACCCCGGGAACCTGGCCACGCTCTGGTCGATCCCCGACCTGCCCGATGACGCCCGACTGGTGACGGTCGACGGCGCGCTGGTGGTGCTGACCGCTTCCCGGCTCAGCGTCTACCGCTGATCGTGGACCAGAGTCAGGGAACCGAGACCGACGCGACGACCTGGTCTGCCACCGGGTCGTACTGCCGGTGTGTGTCGGGAATGGACACGTAGAGCACGGCGACGCGGGGAGTGCCAACGTCCAGCACGAGTATCTCCGCAAGTTCGCCCCTGGCGTCGTAGCCGGGCGCGTCGAAGCTCAGGTGGAACCTGACCAGGTACCCGGAGTGGCCCTGGACGGAGACGGGCCGGGCCGCCAGCATCTGCCGGGAGTTGGGCTCGGGGTAGAAGCTCCGCCGAGCGTCCTCGGCCACCTGCCGAGCCACACAGCTCATGTCCGGGTGCAGCGCGTCGCCCACCGTGGCCGGTACCGATCCGGACAGCACCGTGGCGTAGTAGTCGTTGGCCCCACCGCCCACCCCCTGCTGGGTGACCAGGAAGTAGCCGGCCCGGTACCGCACGCCCAGCACCCCGCCGACCCAGACCTGGTCCCATGGCTTCCAGGGCGCGCCCAGCCGGGCGTAGGAGATCCCGGTGTCGGTGTCGTTGACCCGCGGACCGGTCGCGGCCGGTGCACTCGGGGTACCGGTCGGGGTGGGCTGTCCGGCCGGGCACAGTGCGGCCAGCGGTGTCACGGGCCGGATCGGTGTGGGTGGTGCGGCCGAGGGAGTCGACCCCGCCGCCACGTCGCCAACGGTGTTCGCGGGCAGCAGGATGTGCCAGGCCAGCAGGCCGACCACCAACACCAGGACCAGGCCGACCACCGCTCCGGCCACCCGACCGGTGCCGCTGGCGGCCTGCCACCACCGGTTGACCGCCACCCGGACCCGCTCGCCCAGTGGCACACCCCCGGGCCCGACCAGCATCTCCTCGTCGGATCCGGGGCGGGGTCCGCTGTCGGCCTGTCCACCGGCCGGAGTCGGGCCCGAGGTGGTCAGGTCGGTCCAGCGGACACCGTCCCACCATCGCAGCTGGTCCCGCGTGCCGTCCGGATCCGGGTACCACCCGCTCTGCTGGTCCACGTCACCTCTCCTGCCGGCCCTCATTCCATTCAACGGCACCGTGCGGGTCGACGTTCACCAAAAGCCACCAGGACGTCAACGAACCACGTGCAGCGAACCGATGACCTGGTCGATGTCCGGCCACAGGTCCCTACGAGTGTCGGGGATCGATACGTACAACACACCGGGAATCGGACGGCCGGTGTGCACGACCACCACCGCGACCGCGGCGCCGGTGGCGTCGTAACCGCGCACCGAGGGGTCGAAGGTCAGGTCGAAGCGGACCAGGAAACCAGGGCTCCCGTCCACGGTGAGTGGCCTGGCGGCCAGGGTGCGCCGGAGGTGTGGCGGGTAGTACACCCGTTGCAGGCTCTCGGCCAGTTGCGTGGTGGCCTCGGGCAGGTCGTCCGGTCCGGTGTAGGCCACCACCGGTAGCAGCGGCCCGGAGACCACCACGGCCCGGTCCACCCCACCGCCGGGGGTACCGCGCTGGGTGACCTGGAAAACCCCTGCGGTACCCAGGCCGAACAACAGCATGTCGGTGGGATCCCAGAACTGCCAGATCCCCGGGGGACGCTGGTAGGACAGTCCGGCGGCCGGGTCGATGATCCGGGTCACGGTGTAGGTCGGGGCCGGGGTGGGCATCACCGGGACCGGTGGCAGCGACGGCAGCGCCGGCGGGTCAGGCAGTCGCTGGCCGGTGGCCGGGCCGGCCGGGACCTCCGGTGCCAGACCGGTCCCGTCGTTCCGCCCCGC
>DATCXL010000552.1:0-2064 GCA_036565825.1 Mycobacteriales bacterium | reverse complement strand
GCGGTTCCTTCCGGCGGGCAGGTTCCTCGGCCGCCGGAGGCGGTGACAACCGTGGTCCTCAGGAGACGGCGGTTTTCCAGGGCCCGCAACTGAACCTGCTACTCGAACTCCCGTCCTTCAGACAGACCCGGAAGGTGATCTTCGCGCCCTCGGGCATGTTCATGTTGTGGTCGATGCACGTGCCGGCCCCGCCGCTGTTCACCGCCTCGTTGTTCTGCAGCGGCACGTCGGTCCGGGTGTACTGGGCCACCGCACCGTAGCCGTCAGCTATCCGGTCGCAGACCCACAGGTGTTCGCCGTTGGCCACGAAGTAGGCCTTGCCGGCGCAGCTACCGTCCGACGTGCACACCGTCGGGGGAGGAGGTGGGGTCGGGGACGGTTGGGACGAGGGGCTGGGTGACGACGTGGTGGGTTTCGTTGTGGCGGACGGGACCGTACCGGCCGGCGGTGGTGAAACGCTGGTCCCGCCGGGCTGCGACCCGGAGTCACCGCCGGTGCTGGTGACCACGCCGCCCGGTGCGGTCTGGTTGGCCGAAGACGCGCCGCCGGACGTGGCCGTGGCATGGCCGAAGGTGGCCTGTGCCGACGCCGACGCCTGGGACCCGTTGGCTGCCTGCGCGGGAAGCGCCATCCCGTCGGGCCGTGTCGAATTGGATCCTGACGCTGTTGGCGCCAGTGCGGTCGGGTGCGAATCGCTGTGTGAGGCAGCGACGACGGTGATACCCACCGCGACGACCGCGGCCACGCTGACCACGGCGCCGATAATGACCGGCAGACGCCGTGACGACCGTGACGGCCTGGAACGACTCACCACCCATGGTTCCGGCGCCGCCAGCGGGGTGGGATACCGGGCGGGTTCGGCGTACGGGGTGGCGGTGACCGCGGGGATCGGTTCGGTGGTGGGATACGGAGCCGCTGTGACGGCGATCGGTTCGGTCACCGGATACTGGGTCGCTTCGGTGGTCGGGCCGGGTTCGGTGGCCGGGTACGGGTCATAGCCGGTCGCCCAGGTGTCGGCCGACTCAACGGCCGCCCACGTGGTGCGCCAGTTACCGAGATCGATGTCGATTCGCTCCGGGGATCGGTTCCCGTAGCTGAGGCAGGCCACGACGAACGGTTCCAGGTCGCCCCACGTGAGCCCGCTCCCGTCCAGAACCCGGCTGACAATCCCTGTGGTCAGAGCAGCGGCGTCGAAGCTCCCCGAGGCTCCCGGGGCCTCGGCGGCGGACCGTAACTCGTCCTCCGACGGTCGCCCGGCCCACTGCCACAGGTCGCTGGCCCGCCGGGCCAGTTCCACCAGATCCGAGGCACCGGTTGGACCGGGTGGTTCGGGGCGCGTCGGGTCATCCATCGCTTCCGGCTCCGTCTCTCCCTGATAACAGCCTCAACCACAAATCCACCGGACCATACCGATACCCTCCCCAACCAGTCCCGACCCGGGCTCCAAACTCTGCCGGTGGCCAGCCGACGTACCAGGACCACCTCACCGACGCGGTCGTGCCACCCGGGTCGCACAGGCCGCGGGTGGGACCGCAACCCGGAAAATCGGTCGATGATCGCGCAGCGGACCGGCGGGTGCGGCTCCAGTCGCGGGGGCTACCAGCGGGCCCGAGTGCACCTGCGGGCCGGGCGGTCGTTGGTGTGGAACGCGACGAACGTGTCGCGCCAGCAGCGTGACCTGTGCGTCGGGCTGGCCGCCAACTACCACGCCCGGGTGGAGATCGTTGCCCTGGATGCGCCGCCGACTGTCGTGCGGCCGCGGAACCGGGCTCGCCGCGACCCGGTGCCCGACCGCGTCCTCGACCGGCTCGTCGCCAGGTGGCAGACCCCCGACCTGACCGAGGGCCACGCGGTGGACTGGATCGACACCGCGAACCTCGGTACGGCCTGACCCCGGCCCGGGCGCCGGCCGAGGGCGTTCGGCGCCCGGTCCGGGGTGGATCAGCCGAGCGGCAGGGCGGACGGTTCCGGCTGGTTGTCGGGTTCGTCGTCGGGGGTCGGCGCCGGCTTGTGCTTGGGCAGAACGGCCAGTGCGACGACGAAGGCGACAACGACAAGGCCGAC
>DATCXL010000530.1:0-7066 GCA_036565825.1 Mycobacteriales bacterium | reverse complement strand
CGCCGGGCAGCCACCATCGGCCGGATCCGAAGACTTCTGGATGTTCCAGGTGAACTCGAAGTCCTTGGCGTCGATCGGCTGACCGTCGCTCCAGACCGCCTTCGGGTTCAGCTTGTAGGTGACGAGCTGCTTGCCACCCTCGGTGGTCGTCGTCGGCTCACTCGCCAGCAGGGCGGTGTCCGCCTTGACGGTGAAGTCGGGGTAGGTGCGATATGGCGATGGCAAAATGCGGATCAGGATATTAGACACCGAGGTGGCGTTACCTGCTGAGATGAGCGGAAACAGGTTCTGCGGCCAGTCGGTCGACTCGCCGTAGACGAGAGTGCCCCTGCCCCCCGAACGGCCGCCGTCAGCGCTGCCTCCGGCGCCGCATCCGGCAGCGGCCAACGCAAGCGCCGCCACGGACGTGACCACCACCGCGCCCTTTTTGACGTTCACGTCGCTGCGCCTCCTCAAAGACCCCCAGTGGGACTGCGGATCGCGGCGCGATATCCCTCCGACCGAGATCGCGCCTGGTTGCACAGTAGTGAGTGAGCCATCTGGTATCTGACGGGTGACCCCGCTCGGTCGTAGGAGCGGCGGTCATTCCACGATGAGCCAGCAGTCGGTACGCACTTCCCCTCTTCAGCCACTCATCAGTGCATCCCAGTAGGATGTTCCCGCGGATCTCCATCATCCAGTGCGCGGCCGTTCCGTCAACTGCGACCACACTCCGTACCCGCATGTCCGCAGCCGACGAATCCGCGGTCAGAGGCAACGGAACGGCTCAATCGGACAGTATTGCCTGATTGTTTTGTTTCGACCGAACAGGGAGCAGATCGCCCGGTTCACTGACGTCCGGCGCCGGTGCGGACGGTGTCCATACCCCTCAGGGCCCGTCTGGCGGATCGCCATTGGTGATGATGGGGTGGTCCCAGGATGTCCGGTTCCGTTCGGGGGAGACGCTGGTGCTGACCGAGTGTGTACATGTTCGGGGATTGGGCGATCCCGATCCGGTCACCCCGGAGGGTTGTCAGGAGTGTCTGGCGACCGGTCAACGGTGGGTGCACCTGCGGCTGTGTCTGAGCTGTGGACACGTGGGGTGTTGTGACTCCTCACCGCACCGGCATGCCACCGCCCACCATCAGCGGACCGGGCATCCGGTGATTCGCTCGTTCGAGCCCAACGAGAACTGGCGGTGGTGTTTCGTGGACGAGGCGCTGGTCTGAGGTTCTTCCCGCGCGACCGGGTCGGGGCTGTGCCGGTGGCCTGCTGCTAACGGGTCGCGGCGGGTCGTCCGGCGATGTCGTGGCGGTCGGCGGTGAATGCCGCCCACAGTCGCGCGTAGGTGCCCCCTGCGGCGAGCAGGGTGCGGTGCGGGCCGAACTCGACGAGTCGGCCGTGGTCGAGCACAACGATCCGGTCCGCCCTGGCCGCGGTGGACAGTCGGTGGGCCACCACCAGGGTGGTGCGTCGGCGTGACAGTGCGTCGGTGGCCCGGGCGACGACGGCCTCGGTGGCCAGGTCCAGTGATGCGGTGGCCTCGTCGAGAAGGAGGATGTCCGGATCGACCAGTTCGGCCCGGGCCAGGGCGAGTAGTTGGCGTTGGCCGGCAGACAGGTTACGTCCGCGTTCGCCGACCTGGTGCAGGTAGCCGCCGGTCAGTTGGCAGACCACGTCGTGCGCGCCGACGGCCCGTGCGGCCGCCTCGACCTGGGCGTCGGTGGCCTCCGGGCGGCCGTAGGCGATGGCGTCGCGGACGGTGCCGGCGAACAGGTGTGCCTCCTGCGGTACAACGCCGAGTCGCTGCCGGTACTCGTGCAGGTCGTAGTCACGTAGGTCGACACCGTCGACCAGCACCTGGCCGCCGGTGGGGTCGTAGAAGCGGGCGGCGAGTTTGACCACGGTGGACTTTCCCGCGCCAGTCTCCCCCACCAGGGCGATGGTCTGGCCTGGTTCGATCCGCAGCGACACCCCGTGTAGTGCCCTGGCGTCGGTGCCCGGGTAGGCGAAGTCGACGTCGGCGAGAACGATCTCACCGCGTAGCCGGCCAACCGGGTGGGGTTTTGTGGGCTCCGGGGTCGAGGTCGTGGTGCCGAGCAGGTCCCGCAGCCGGCGCAGACCGACCGCGGCCTGTTGGTAGCCGTCGAAGACGCCGGACAGTTGCTGGACCGGGGAGAAGAACAGGTCCAGGTAGAGCAGGAAGGCGATCAGGGCTCCGGTGGTCAACGCGCCGTCGTGTACCCGGCTGGCTCCGGTGGCCAGTACCAGTGCGGCGGTGAGTTCGCTGAGGAACTCTATGAAGGGGAAGTAGGTGGCGATGTACCGCTGGGCGCGTAGTCGCGAGTCGCGGTACCGGCGGCTGTGCTGGGCGAACCGTTGGGCGTTGTGGTGTTCTCGACGGAAGGCCTGGGTGACCCTGACTCCGGCAAGGTTTTCCTGTAGGTCGGCGTTGACGGTGCTGACCCGTTCTCGTGCCTCGGTGTAGGCGCGCGAGGATCTGGTTCGGAACATCGCGGTGGCGACCGCCAGGATTGGCATGACGGTGAGGACCACCAGTGCCATCTGCCAGTTCATCACCAGCAGGGCGACCAGTACCCCGGCGAAGGCCAGCAGGCTTACCACGGCGGTGGCCAGTCCGGTCTGGACGAAGGTGGACAGCGCGTCGACGTCGGTGGTCATCCTGGTCATGATCCGGCCGGACAGTTCGCGTTCGTAATAGTCCAGGCCGAGGCGTTGGAGTTGGGCGAAGGTCTTGGTCCGCAGCAGGTAGAGCATGCGTTCTCCGACACGACCGGTGGCCAGGGTCTGGCCGGCGTTGATGACCCAGGCGGTCAGTACGACGGCCAGTGCGGCAGCCGAGGCGGCGGCGAGGGCGGCCTGTGCGTGTCGGGTGATGCCGTTGTCCACACCACCACGGATGAGCGCGGGTAGGGCGAGTTGGGCGAGCGCGTCCAGACCGACGAACAGCAGCGCCAGGGCCAGGGCCGGTCGGAACGGTCGGATCACGTGGCGCAGGGCGAAGTTGGGTTCGGCGCGTCGGGCGGTGTGGGGGTCGACGTGGGGATGGTCACGGGTGGGGGGTAGTGCGTCGACCAGGGTGAGCAGCTCGGGAGTGGGCGGCATGGACAGGAATCCGGAGCCCATGCCGCCTCCACCCATGCCCCGGCCCCGTCCGCTGCCGGGTGGTCCGGCGGTACGGGTCGGGGTGCTGCCCGGGGTGGGTCGGCCGTGGTTGTTCTGGTCGGTGCGCCACAGCGCCGCGGTGACCTCAGGAGTGGTCCCAGCGGTGCCGGCGGAACCAGCCTGGGCGACCGGTGCCGTGGCCCCGCCGGTGCTGTGGAGCCCTTCGGCGTTCTCGGCCGGACCAGACAGCAGCAGGCGGTAGAGCGGGCAGCGCGCGGTCAGTTCGGTGTGGGTGCCGACGTCGAGGACGCTGCCCCGGTCGAACACGGCGATCCGGTCGGCCAGACCGAGGGTGGATCTGCGGTGGGCGACCAGCAGTGTGGTGCGACCGGCCATAGCGCGGCGCAGGGTGGTGTGGATCTCGGCTTCGACGCGTGCGTCCACCGCGGAGGTGGCGTCGTCGAGCAGCAGTACGCGGGGGCTGGTGAGCAGGGCTCGGGCCAGTGCGATGCGCTGCCGCTGTCCACCGGACAGGGTGAGGCCCTGCTCGCCAACCACGGTGTCATACCCGTCGGGTAGGTGTTGGATGAACCCGTCGGCCTGCGCGGCGAGGGCCGCGGCGACGACTTCTCCGTCGGTGGCCTCGGGGTGGCCGTAGGCGATGTTGGCCCGCACGGTGTCGGAGAACAGGAAGCTGTCTTCGAAGACCACGCCGGTGGCAGCGCGGAGCGAGTACCGGGTGAGGTCGCGGACGTCGTGTCCGCCGAGGCGTACCGCGCCGTTCTGCACGTCGTAGAAGCGGGGCAACAGTAGGGACACGGTGGATTTGCCGGAGCCGGCGGAGCCGACAAGGGCGAGGGTTTCGCCTGGTCTGACGTGCAGGGACACGTTCCTCAGGACGGGTGTGGCTCGGGTGTAGCCGAAGGTGACGTTGTCCAGTTCGATGCCGAGTGGGCCTTCGGGTAGCGCAATGGCATCGGGTCTGTCGCTGATCAGCGGCTGGGAGTCCATGACCTCGAAGACCCGTTCGACGCTGGCCCGGGCCTGCTGGCCGAGGGTGAGCAGGTTTGCCAGCATCCGTACCGGTGCGACCATCTCACCGAGGTAGGTGGAGAAGGCGAGGAACGTACCCAGCGAGATGTGTCCGCGTAGGGCCAGCCACCCGCCGAGAGCCAGCACGCCGACCTGACCGAGGGCAGGCACCGCGCGAAGAGCCGGTCCGTACCGCGCGGTGAGCCGGACGCTGCGCATCCGGGAGGCGAACAGGGCTTCTGAGGCGTTCTCGCAGCGGTGTAGCTCGTGGCGTTCCTGACCGAATCCCTTGACCACCCGGACTCCGGTGACGGCGGCCTCGACGACGCCGGCGACGTTGGCCGCCTGTTGTTGGGCCTCCCATGCGGCGGGGAACAGTCGGTTACGGCTGCGCAGGGCGACGTACCAGAGGGCGGGTACCACGGCGAGTGCGACGAGGGTGAGCGGCGGGGAGAGCACCGTCATGATGGCCAGGGACAGCACGAACAGCAGTGCGTTGCCGGTCACGATGGGTAGGAAGGACAGCAGGCCCTGCACCATGTTGATGTCGGTGATTGCCCGGCTGACCACCTGGCCGGTCTGTACCTGGTCCTGGCGGGCGCCGTCGAGGCGTTGTAGCGCGCCGAAGACCTCGGTGCGCAGGTCGTGTTGGACGTCGAGGGCGAGCCTGCCGGCGAAGTATCGGCGGACGAACCCGGCGCCGAACCGCAGCAGGCCGGCGAGCAGCAGGAGTGCTGTCCAGAGTACGAGGGGTTGGCGGCGGGTGAGAATTACCTGGTCGATGACCAGTCTTTCCATCAGCGGGGTGACCGCGGCGATACCTGATCCGGCCAGGGCTGCCCCGAAGGCGAGCAACAGGGTGCCGCGGTAACGCAGGCAGTGGCTGGTGAGCCGTCTGAGCCATCCGGATCCGGACTGGTCGGCGTGGTCGGGTCCGGTCGCGGTGGGTCTGCTGGTGGGGAGGGTGTCGGTTGACCGCTGGTGGTGGTGCAGCCGGTCTGGCTCGGGCGCCGTGCCGTTGTCGATCCCGATGGTCACCCGGCCACCTGGCTCATCGGGGCCGCTGGGGGCGTGTCCGTTGGGGTGCGCTGTCCGGCGGTGTCCAGTGCGGCTCCTGCCTGGCCGAGTAGCGCAAGCAGGGCATCCGGGTTGGAGGTGGCGCCGAACAGGGGCGCGAACCGGTCGGCCAGCGCGGTGTCGGCGTGTTCGAGTGCGGTCCGGCCGGCCTGGGTCGGTCCGAGCCGAACGACCCGGCCGTCTCGCGGTTCGCGGATCCGGGTGAGGTATCCGGCCGCTACCAGGCCGTCGGCGAGCGCGGTCACGGTCGGTCTGGTCACCACCAGTCGAGACGCGAGTCGGCTGGACCGTTTGTCCCCGCGATCGACGAGCGCGAGCAGTCGGTACTGGGGCAGGGACAGTCCGGTGTCGGTGTGGTCGAGCAGCCGGGTCAGCCTGGCCAGTGCGCGGATCGCGGCGCGAAGTTCGGACTGGTCCATGGTTAGAGCATCGAACCTTGTTGCCCGGGCTCGCAACCCGACCGGTCGCCGGCCGGGCCCCGCGGCCAGGGTGATGGGACCGCTGTCGGTTGGGCGGGCGCCGCCTGGCAGGCTGGGCCGATGTCCACCACTGGTGTCGGCGGTGACGGGACCGGGCGAGCAGGAACCGGGCGAGGGAGGCGCGGACCGGCGATTCCCGGCACCGGACGAATCGAACGGGCCGAGGGGACCGCGGTGGGCGGCACCGGCACGGTGGTGTTCGACGTGGACGGGGTGGTCGCTGACGTGCGTCACAGACTGCATCATCTTGCCGGCCGATCCCGGGACTGGGCCGGGTTCTTCGCCGAGGCCGGTGCGGATCCGCCGCTGGTCGAGGGGGTGACCCTGGCCAGGTCGCTGGCCGTCGAGCACGAGGTGGTCTGGCTGACCGGACGGCCCGAGCAGTTGCGTGCGGTCACGCTGGGCTGGCTGTCTGGTCACCTGTGTCCGGCCGGGCGGCTGGTCATGCGGCCCGATGGCGATCATCGGCCGGCGCGCCGGTTCAAGCGGGAGGCGTTGCGCCGGTTGCGTCGGACCGACCGCGTCGTGTTGGTCGTCGATGACGACCCCGACGTGGTGGACATGGTCGAACAGGAGGGCCTCACGGCGCGGCTGGCCGACTGGGTACCCCGTACCCCACTACTGCACGTCGCGCAGGAACGCGACGGGCGAACCTGAGCGACGACGGCGGCCGGCCGGCAGACAGCACGACGGCGGCGTGCAAGGCTCAGGTCGTGATCCGATCGCACGTGGCCCGGCCACCCAACGATCCCGGGCAGTATGACGATCTGGCGCGGTCGTGGTGGGAGCCCTATGGCCCGTTGGCCATGCTGGGTTGGATCGCCCAGGCGCGGGCCCGGTTGCTGCCGGTGGCGTCGCGGCCCGGTGCGTTGCTGGTGGATCTGGGTTGCGGCGGTGGGCTGCTGGCCCCGTATGCCCGGGAGTTGGGGTACTGCCATGTCGGGGTGGACCTGTCCGCCTCTGCGCTGCGGGTGGCTCGGGAACACGGGGTGCGGGTGGTGCGTGGTGATGTGACCCGGTTGCCGTTCGCCGACGAGGTGGCTGACGCGGTCAGCGCCGGGGAGATTCTCGAGCACGTCCCCGATCTGCCCGGCACGGTGCGGGAGGCGTGCCGGATCCTTCGGCCTGGTGGCACCCTCGTGTTGGACACCATCGCGGCCACCCGGCTGGCCCGGTTGCTGGCGGTCACCGTCGCCGAGCGTGTTCCCGGAGGTGCCCCGAGAGGGATTCATGATCCCGCGCTGTTCGTGGACCGCGATCTGCTGTGCCGTGAGTGCGCGCGGGGCGGCGTCGCACTCACGCTACGGGGTTTGCGGCCGTCCCTGCCGGGGATGCTGCGGTGGCTGGCCCGGCGTGATACCCGGGTACGGATG
>DATCXL010000517.1:0-5606 GCA_036565825.1 Mycobacteriales bacterium | reverse complement strand
GTGTGGGCAGCGGTGGGGCCGGTTCGATGTCACAACCAAGCGCGGTGGCGAGTGGTCCGACGGTTCGGACACAGCCGGTCGGGTCGGCCGCGAGGATCCTGCGGGGCGCGAACCACACCAGCAGGTCACGCAGCAGGTTGGCCCGATCCGGTCCGGGGTGTGCCTGGACCAGCAGCACCATGGTCACCTCGGCCGGCGCCGAGCCGAACGCCCGTAGCACCGCGCGGTCGCCCCGGTAGCTCAGCCGCCGGAACGCCTCCGTCGGTGTGCACCACAACACCGTGTCAACCTCGCTGTCGAGAGGGGACACCGGGCTGTCGTCGGTGCGCATCGCCCAGTACCGAACGGTCTTGGGTCGGCCGGGGTGATCCGAGCCCAGTGGTAGGCGCCTCTCTGGTGCGCCACGTGCGTTACCGGCCGTCGGGGGTGGATCTGGAGTGGTGCGGTCGGGGATGACCAGGTAGGACTGGCTGGGCAACCGTCGGCCGACCACCGGTCGGTGGCCGGTCTCCTCGACCACCTCCCGGCAGGCGGCAAGCAGTGGGTGTTCGCCGGGTTCGATCGTCCCCTTGGGCAGCGTCCAGTCGTCGTTGCGTGGCCGGTGTACCAGGGCGACCAGCACGCCACGGTCCATGGATCTCCGCCACAGCAGGCCACCGGCTGAGTGCACCGCCGGCGCCCGCGCCTGCCGGTTCATATGTCCATGATGCGCTGTCACCCCGGTTGCCACGCGTCGGCGTCGACCCCGCCGGTGTGCTGGAAACGCGGGTGCGCCGGAACCGCCGGCGTGCCGGCGACCGTGGAGCCCCGCGATAGTGGCGTCAACCGAACGTGTGGATCGTGACCAGCACCACCCGGTCGCCCACCGTGTCCAACCGCACCCGCTGGCCAAACCTGAGCAGCCGCAGTCCACCGGCGGCGAACGCCGCTCCGTCGAAGGCGACCTGGCGCCCGTCGTCGAGCAGCACGGACCCTGCTCCGGTGGTCGGGTCGAAGTCCCGCACCGTGCCCTGCATCGTCCTCACCGGGCCACCATCGCGTGGGTGGCGCCGCCAAGGCCGAGCGCCGCCGCCTCGGCCAGGTCGGCCGGCGTGTCCACGTCGCGGCGCAGTGACGGCCAGTCACCCGACAGTTCGATCGCCCCGGAACCGCGGTGTGCGGCACGCGAGTTCGGGCCATAACGGGGATCGAGCGCCACCCCCGGTCGGACCGCGAGCAGCGTGGTGCCGGTACCGGCCGCGTCGGGCAGGAACGAGCGGGGGTGCCCGGCGGCCGTGCGTAGCGCCTCGGCGAGTTCGGCCGGACGCAGCGCGGGCAGGTCCGCGGACAGCACCGCCACCCCGGCACCCGGCGCGAGCCGCACGGCGTGGGTGGCCCCGTGGGCCAGCGCCGGATTGAGTCCGGCATCCGGCTCGTCGCCGACCACGGTGGCCCCCAGACGGCCCAGAGTGCCGGCCGCCTCGGCGTCGTCGGTGACCACGACGACGCGATCCACCACCGGGCAGTTCAGCGCCGCGCCGACGGTGTCCACGGCAAGTGCGAGCGCAAGGGCCCGGTGGTCCCGCTCAGCCCGCCCGGCCGCGTGCAGTCGGGTCTTGGCCATGGAGAGCCGTTTGACAGGTACCACCACCGTCCACCGCATCGTGTGCCATCTTCCCGTATGCCGTGTCGGCCGCTCGAACCGGCCGCTCGAATCGGCCACACCCACCGGGACCGATCACGGTCAGCAACGGTTGGGCGCGGGCACGCTGACCGGGCGCGACCGTCCGCGGCTGCCGTGAGAGTGTGTTCGCAGCCCGTGTGACGGGGCGGTGACGGGCGCGGTGGACGGTCGGTCCACCGCATCCGGTCGGGGTGCCGGGTAAGGCCACCCCGGGCGGACAGGACAGTGGGATCTTGGTACCGACACACTGCGGCTGGACCGGTGGTTGGACGTCCCAACCCGGCGGAGGGCGAGGAGGGCACGTGGCCCAGCGGATGAGGCTCGGCTTCTGGAAGCGGTTGGTCGTGGCGATCCTGTACCCGTCCATCGGTTCGGCGTTCAGGCTGCGCTGGCAGGGCCAGGAGCATGTACCGCCGACCGGCGGGGTCATCCTGGTCACCAACCACATCTCCTACGCCGACCCGTTCGGGTTCGCGCGGTTCGTGTATGACAGCGGTCGGTTCCCCAGTTTCCTGGCCAAGGTTGGCCTGTTCCGGATCCCGGTGATCGGCTGGGTGCTGCGACGGGTTGGCCAGATCCCGGTTCACCGCGGCACCGCCGACGCCAGGGTGTCGCTACGGGACGCGGTCGAGGCGGTGCGGGCCGGCGCGTGCGTGTGCATCTATCCGGAAGGCACGGTCACCCGGGATCCGGACTGGTGGCCGATGGTCGGTAAGACCGGGGTGGCCCGGCTCGCGCTGGCCACCGACGCGCCGGTGATCCCGGTGGCGCAGTGGGGCGCACAGGTCGTCTACGACCACTACCGACACAAGCTCGACCTGTTCCCGCGCAAGACCATCCAGGCCCTGGCCGGTCCACCGCTGGACCTGTCCTGCTACCGGGACCGACCGATCACCGCGGAACTACTGCGGGAGGTCACCGACCTGACCATGGGGGCGGTACGGGACCTGCTCGGCGAACTGCGCGGTGAGACGCCACCGGAGAAGTTCGCACCCCGCCCGCAGAGGATGCCACGGTGATCCGGGCGGCGGTGCTGGGCGGCGGTTCGTGGGGTACGGCGTTCGCCAAGATCCTCTGTGACGCCGGCTCGGAGGTCACCCTGTGGGCCCGCCGCCCCGAACTGGTCGACGCCGTCAACACCCGACACGAGAACCCTGACTACCTGCCCGGTACCCAACTGCCTGCGGGTCTGTGCGCCACCGGCGACGCCGCCACGGCGCTGCGCGGGGCGGACATCGTGGCATTCGCGTTGCCAGCGCAGGCCCTGCGCGCGCACCTCACCGGCTGGGCCCACCTGCTGCCAGCCGACGCGACCGTCGTCAGTCTGATCAAGGGTGTGGAACTGGGCACCTGTAGGCGGATGAGCGAGGTCATCGGCGAGGTCGGTCGGGTCGGCCCCGACCGGGTGTGCGTGGTCACCGGACCGAACCTGGCCCGCGAGATAGCCCAGGAGCAACCGGCCGCCACCGTGGTGGCGTGTGTCGACCACGGCCGCGCCGAGGCGGTGCAGAGGGCCTGCCAGACGGCCTACTTCCGCCCCTACACGAACGTGGACGTGACCGGCTGTGAGCTCGGCGGCGCGGTCAAGAACATCATCGCGCTGGGCTGCGGGGTCGCCGAGGGGATGGGGTTCGGAAACAACACCCGGGCCACCCTGATAACCCGGGGTCTGGCCGAGACGATGCGGTTGGGGCTGGCGTTGGGCGCCGACCCGAGGACCTTCGCCGGCCTGGCCGGGCTCGGTGACCTGGTCGCCACCTGTGGTTCCCGGTTGTCGCGGAACCGGACGTTCGGGGAGCGCCTCGGCCGCGGGGAGACGCTGGACCAGGCCCGGGCGGCCACCCGGCAGACCACCGAGGGGGTCGCGTCGTGCCGGCCGGTGCTGGACCTGGCCCGCCGGTACGGGGTGGACATGCCGATCACCCAGGCGGTGGAACAGGTGTGTTTCCAGGGACTACCACCGCGGGCCATGATGCGCGGGCTGATGGGTCGGGAGCCCAAGCCGGAGACCGAGCCCGGGCTGGTCGCCGGATCGGTGCCGGTCGCTCCGCCGGACAGCATGTCGGTCGTTCCACCGGACGGCGTGTCGGGCGGGGCACCGGCTGGCGTTTCCAGCAGCGCATCGGGCGCATCAGGCTTGTCAGGCGGATCGGGCGGCGGGTCGGAACGGAGGCCGGCGTGATCACCGGACACGGGCGCGAACATGCCGCGAACAAGGCGGAACTGGGCGAGTCGACCCGCGCGGTGCACACCCCGCGCCCAGTACTGCCCACCCAGGTGCCGATGGGGCTGCCGGTGTTCCGGACGGCCGCCTTCGCCTTCGACACCGCGCAGGAGTACGCCGATGTGATCGGTGACCGGATCGGGGGTTACTCCTACAGTCGGATCGACAACCCGACCGCGGACGCGTTCGCCGTCGGCATGGCCGCGTTGGAGGGCACCGCCGGCATGGTGGGCCAGCCTTTCGCCTCCGGGATGGCCGCCATCTCGACCACGTTGATGGCACACGTGTCGGCCGGCGACCACGTGTTGGCCTCCGCGTCGGTGTACGGCGGCACCTGGTCCCTGCTGCGCGAGGTACTGGCCAGGTTCGGGGTGACCTCGTCCATGGTGGACATGTCCGATCCCGATGTGGTGCGTCGGGAGATCCGGCCGAACACCCGGGTGGTGTGGGCCGAGACGATCTCGAACCCCACCCTACGGGTGGTCGACCTGCCGGTCCTGGCCGCCATCGCGCACGACGCCGGGGCCCTGTTCGCGGTGGACTCGACGTTCGCCAGTCCGGCGGTCTGCCGGCCGGCCGAGCATGGCGCGGACCTGGTGGTGCACTCGGCGACCAAGTATGTCGGCGGGCACTCCGACGTCACCGGCGGCGTGGTGGTCGGCGCGCCCGCGGTGCTCGCCCCGATCCGGCGGCTGCGGGTGGACCTGGGTGGCTCGCTGTCTCCGGACGACGCGTTCCTGCTGCACCGCGGGCTGGCGACCCTGCCGCTGCGGGTGGCCCGGCACTGTGACTCCGCGCTGCGACTGGCCCAGGCGCTGTCCGGGCACCAGGCGGTGGAGGGCGTGGTCTACCCCGGGCTGCCCGACCACCCCGACCACGCGGTGGCGGTGCGGCTGTTCACCACGGGCAGGTTCGGTGGGGTGGTCACCGTACATCCGCGAGGTGGGCGGTCGGCCGGGATGGCACTGTGTGACCGACTGCGGTTGGCAGTGCCGGCCACCTCGCTGGCCGGCACGCACACCAAGGTCAGCCACGTGGCCTCCACCACCCACCGGCAGCTCGACGATGCAGCCCTGGCAGCGGCCGGGATCAGGCCCGGCACGGTGCGGGTGTCGGTTGGGCTGGAGGATCCCGACGACCTGATCGCCGACTTCGTCGAGGCACTCGACGGTCTGGACACCTGATTCCCAACACCTGACCGCGACCCGACGGTCTGGCCGGTCACGCGCGGGTATGGTGCTGTGCCGTGGCTACATCGGAGCGCAGAACCAGAGTCGCCGTGATCTTCGGTGGCCGCAGCACGGAACACTCCATCTCGTGTGTCTCGGCGGGCAGTGTCATGTCGGCGCTGGACCGGGACAGCTACGAGGTGTTGCCGGTGGGGATCACCCCGGAGGGCGGGTGGGTGCTGGCCTCCGATGACCCCAGGGCGCTCCAGATCAGCGGACGTGAGTTGCCGCAGGTGGTGAAGGGCAGCGCGGTGGTACTGCCCGCCGATCCGACCGCCGGACCGATGGTGGTGACCGAACCAGGTCAGGCGGCGCAGGCCCTCGGTGACGTGGACGTGGTCTTCCCGTTGCTGCACGGCGCCTACGGCGAGGACGGCACCCTGCAGGGTCTGCTGGAGATGGCCGGCATTCCCTATGTGGGTGCCGGGGTGTTGGCCAGCGCGGTGTGCATGGACAAGGAGTACACCAAGAAACTGCTGCGGGCCGAAGA
>DATCXL010000509.1:0-12297 GCA_036565825.1 Mycobacteriales bacterium | reverse complement strand
CCGGTTCTGTTCGGCGATGGTGGCCAGCGCGGTGCGCGCCGAGGCCAGTCGCGCGGCCGCGTCGGGATCCCGGTCGGACCACCGGTTCGTCGGCGGCGGAGCGTCGCTGGGCATGCCCTGGCGGGGCAGTCCCGCGTCGGTCAGCGTCCGCGCCTCGACCAACGCCTGCCACCACCGGTCCACCAACCGACGGGTGTGGCGGCCACCAAAGACCGGTAGCGCCAACAGTTCGTCCGGGCTGTGTGGGTGGGCCAGAACGGCGGCCACGATCGCGCTGTCGGGCAGCACCCTGCCGGGTGCGAGGTCGCGCTCGCGGGCGATCTCGTCGCGGGCGCCCCACAGCGCGCGTACCTCGGCGAGTTGGCGTCGGGTGCGGACCTTGTGCATCCCCGAGGTGCGTCGCCACGGGTCGGTCCGCGGCGGCGCTGGGGGAGCGGTCATGGTCGCCTCGAACTCCTCCCGGGCCCAGTCGCGCTTGCCCTGCTCGACAAGTTGCTGGTCCAGCAGATCGCGCAGATCGACCAGCACCTCGACGTCCAGGGCGGCATAGGCCAGCCAGGAGCGGGGCAGTGGCCTGGTGCTCCAGTCGGCCGCCGAGTACCCCTTCTCCAGCCGCAGCCCGAGCAGTGCCTCGACCATGATGCCCAGGCCAACCCTCGGGTAGCCGAGCAGTCGGCCGGCCAGTTCGGTGTCGAAGAGCCGGCGCGGGCGCATACCCACCTCGGCCAGGCACGCCAGGTCCTGGCTGGCGGCGTGCAGCACCCACTCGGCGTCCGAGATGGCCGCGGACAGTTCGGACAGGTCAGGCAGCGCGATCGGGTCGACCAGGATGGTGCCCGCACCCCGACGGCGCAGTTGAACCAGGTAGGCACGTTGGGTGTAGCGGTAGCCCGAGGCGCGCTCGGCGTCAATGGCGACCGGCCCGGATCCGGCCGCGAAGCGGCGGATCGCGGCGGCCAGTCCTTCGGAGTCGACCAACGGGTCCGGGATGCCGTCACGTGGTTCGAGCAGGAGGACCGGACCGTCGGCGACGTCCTCGCCCGAGGCCGGTCCGGTACTCACCGCCACGACCGTGTCGCTACGGAGTGGGTGCGATAGGAAACAGCATCAGGCCAGGTCATTATGAGAAAAATCACCAATCCGATCACTGCCACCGTCAGCGGATCACACCCGCACGCATGACCAGCGCCACCATTTCGGCGCGGTCTCCGGTCCCCAGCTTGCGAGCAATCCGGGCCAGGTGGCTCTTCACGGTGAGGGCCGAAAGGTTCAGGGCCTCACCGATCTCCTTGTTCGACTTGCCGTCGGCCACCAGTCGCAGCACCTCGATCTCGCGGGCGGACAGATCCGAGACCCCACTGTCAGCCGGCCCGCCACGCAGTCCGGCCGCGAGCAGCGAAGCCACCGACGGGTCGGCGTAGACGCCCCCGTCGAGCACCCTGCGCACGCCGTCGGACACCACCGCCGGCGAGGCCGACTTGAGCAGGTAACCCTGGGCGCCGGCCACGAAGGCGGCGCGCACCGAGTAGGGGTCATCGGCCGCTGACAGCACGACCAGCCTGGTCCAGCCCTCGGCGCGCAGCTCCCCGAGCAGGTCCAGGCCGTTGCCATCGGGCAGCCCGAGGTCGAGAATGCACAGGTCACACGGCCCGGTGGCATTGGCCCGGGCCCGAGCCTCGGCGATACTGGCGGCCTCGACAACCTCGGCCGCTCCCATCGCCCGAAGCCGGGCGACCATGGACTCGCGCAACAGAGGGTGATCGTCCACGACCATCGCGGTGAAGCCGTTGCTGTGGCTGGTTGACGCACCCTGGGGTGCGACCTGAGGGGCGGTCACGTTCGAGCCCTGTCCTTTCGTGTCGTCTTCTACCACGTCTGTGCCTCCCCGTCCCCTACCGCCCTGGGGCGGCGTCGTACGTGTCACGCCAGACCTCGCCCTTCGATCATGACTGACGTGTGACAACCGCAGGCAGGATCTAGCCGAAGCTACTCCGTTCGGGGTATTTTACGAGTACACAGCATGGCTAGGCGAGCGCACCTTCTCAGAAGCACCGCTCGGCAGTACCCCGTCTGGGAACTGCTTCTGGCAAAGACGACCGTGAGGGGCACGTAATGAGGCGAGTGAGTCGGCGGGCTGCGGCCTTGGTGGCCTTTCTGTTGATTGCCGCGGGCGCCGTTGTGAGCACGGGTGCCGTGCAGGCTGACACCGTCACCTGGGGTTCGGCGCCGATCGGAGGACTTACCCTGCGGTGACAAGGCTGCCCAGGTCCATCGGCATCGCCGGTGCCGCATGCCTTGCGGTAAGCGTAGGTACATGCATCTCCGTTGGTTGGCGGTATCCGTCGTGGTACGCCCTGCCGTTGCTCGTCGTGGCGGTAGGGCTCTCGGAGTTCGCTCCGGTCCGGGTGATAGTCGGGCGGCAGACGCTCTTCTACACACTCACTGATGCCTGTCTGGCGATCGCGCTGTTCTTCCGGCCCGGAGCGTGGATCGTGGTCGGCCTCATGGTTGGACTGCTCGCGTCGAACGTCCGTCGACGGTCACCGTGGATAAAACTGGGCTATAACCTGGCAAACCTCGCGTGTGCCGGTGCGCTGGCGATCACGACGGCGCTGGTGCTGGGCTCCGGGGTCTTCGGAGTGGCCGTCGCGCTTGTCGTGTACATCGTGGTCAACCACGTCATCACCGCGGTGGCGGTGTCGGCCTCCTCCGGTCAGCGTTACGGCAAGTTGTTGGTCGACACTGTCGGCTTCGGTGTCGTGCAGAATTTCGGCACGGCCTCCCTGGGCCTGCTGGCAGCGTGGCTGATCAGTCACGCCGCCCTGGGCCTGCTGGGGTTGGTCGTCCCGCTGGGCCTGCTGTGGTGGTCCTACGACCAACAGGCCAAGCGGGCCACCGAGGCTCGGCTGTTCGAGGAGCTCGCCCGCGGCCAGGAGGAGGTCGCCGGTAAGTCGGTGGACGCCTCCGCACAGGTCGTGGTCACCGCGGCGGCGCGGTCGTTCGGCGGTGCCGAGGTGGAGATGCTGCTACGGCACCCGGACGGGCCGATCCGTTACGTCGGCGACGAGCACGGTATCCGGTCGAGGTCACGGGTGGAGACCGACGCGTTCGGCACACCGCCGATGCTGCGTGCGATGGCCGCCCGAGGGGTGTTGACCGGCATCGAGGCGGAGCGGCCGTTCTGCTCGGCTCTACTGGGTGACCGGGAACGTCCCCTCGCGGTACTGATCGCACGCCGGCCGGGTAGGGCCGGCCCGTTCACCCGAGCGGACCAGCGGCTCACCGAGGTGCTGGTCCGACAGGCCGAGGCGTGGCTGTCGGTGGCTGATCTGACCGCTCGACATGACGTGGCGGTGGGACAGGTCGAGGTCTATGGTGCGGCCAGTCGGGTGCTCGGTGATATCGGGGCCGGCACGGCACCGGCTTTGACGGTACTACGCGAGTCGGCCAACCGGCTGTCCAGGCTGGCATACGCCTTCGATGGTCCCGATCCGGTGAGTGAGATCGTTGGCGAGTTGCATTCGGTGGAACGCGCCGTCGCCTCGTTGCTCGGCGCGATCGTGCTGGCCAGCGACCCCGTGCCCGAGACCGGCAGTGCTGTTGCGGGTGTGACGCACACCGGGCGGACCGAGACCGAGTGGACCACCACCGGTCGACTAGAGGTAACCGAAAGCAGGTGAGTCCGGCGGTACGTCGACGGCTGTCCCTGCCGTTGGTGGTCTGGGTGGCCGGCGGCATGTCGGTCGCCGTGGTCGCCGTGCTGGGTGTGGTCGCCATGGTGCTCTCCGAGGAGGGCGTGACAGGGACCGAGGTGTCCGCGCTGGTCGCCGGCCTGGTCGTCGGTGTGCTGGCGATGGCGCTGGCCACCTCGTGGGCGCTGCGGGTCACCGCCGGCCTACGAGAACTGCACAGCGACGCGGTTCGCAGGCTGCGCGACTCCCGGCTGCGCACCGAGGACGCCAGCACTCGCTGGGAGGCGGTCAGCGCCAGCCAGGAACTGTTCGACCTGGCTCGGGTGCTCGACGCCCTGCATCTGCGTGCCAGGGTCGCCGACGAGGTCGCCGAACAGTCTCGCCGGACCGCGGAGAATGCCAGTGCCGGCATGTTCGAACTGCTCTCCGGCCTGGTTGCCGCCGAGGAGGGCACCCGCGGACAGCTCTCCGCCGAGCTGCACGACACCGTGGCGCAGTCGCTGATGGCGGCGCGCGCCCTGCTGTCCGACCCGTCGGTCAGTGAGCAACAGCTCGAACTGGCCCGGGAGTACGTCGAGGACGCCGAGGAACAGGTCCGTGCGGTCATGGCGCGAGCCCGCCCGCCGGAACTGCGGGATGGTGACCTCGCCTCCGCGGTGGGCATGCTGCGTCGGGACCTGGCTCGCCGGTACCTGTTCGACGTGCGGTTCAGTTGGCCTGACGAACCGTATCCGCTGCCGCTCGTGGCCGCGGTCACGGTGTACCGGTTCTTCCAGGAGGCGTTGCTCAACGTGATCAAGCACGCCGACGTGGACCAGGCTGAGGCGTCGCTGGCGGTTCAGGGGCACGAGATTGTCGCCACCGTCCGAGACGCCGGGCCCGGTTTCGTCGCCCAGGATGTGCACTCGACCGGCGGCAGGCACGTCGGCCTGGGCCTGCTGCGTGAGCGGGCCCGACTCGCCGGGGGAAAGTTGGACATCGACACCAGGCCGGGTGCCGGCACCGCCCTGACCCTGCGGCTCCCGCTCGCACCAGGGGGGCCCAGCCAGGTCGTCGGCCGCCCGGCCAGCCGCCCGGTCGTGCAGGCCTAGGCCAACCAGACCCTGATTCGATCGAAGGTCAGGTATCGCCTGCTTCGCGCCGCTCCTACAGAGGACACCGGCGTCAGGCTCACAGTCCGTTTCGGCCTTGTCCGGGAGACAGGGGCAGCAGCGCCACCCCGGGGGGTGGCAGGCCGGCCGCGCTGCACAGCAGGTCGCCCCAGGCTCGAAGGTGCGCGCCGAGATCACCCTGCGGAGTCCACGAACCACGCAACTCGATGTCGGTGCTGGGCGCGCGCTCGGCAAGATCACCGAACCGGGTGGACGCGATCAGGGTGACCGTCCCGCCGGCCGCGGCGTATCCGGCGTCGTGTTCGGCCAACGCGTCGAGTAGCCAACTCCACGCCACCTCGGGTAGCAGCGGATCGCGTGCCATGTCGCCGTCCAGTTCGGCGGTGGCGAAGGCGACCAACCGCAAGGTGCCATGCCACGCCTCGTGTCCGGCCGGATCATGCAACAGGACCAGCCGACCGGTGGCCACGTCCTGTCCACCGTGCGCCACCCGGGCGCCCAGCGCGAATGACCACGGCGCGAGCCGTCGTGGCGGTGGGAGGGGCTCGACCGCGACATCGGGACGCAACGCAGCTGCGGTCAGGGCCTCGACCGCACGCGTGAATTCCGCCGGCTCACCATCCGACGACCGGACTTCCGCCACATCCCGGAGGGTAGGCCCGCAGGAGGTCCGGGGAGGTGCGGCGCGCCGGGACTGATTCACCGGAACGAGCGACCCCGATCGACGTAACGATCGGGATGGGAACACGTCGGGTTGGTGGTCGTTACCCCCGGTAACGGGCGAATCGTTGTCGGTGCCACCTGTCCGTGGATCAACCGGACCCTGCCATCGGACACCGGCCGACAGACCCTCCGGGCACGGTCTATGCCGCATGAGTGGCGTGCGCGACGGTCACAGCGTCCCCGGGCCGGAGCGGATCGGCCAGTAGTGCCGCCCCACAGTCGGTGCAGGCCCGCTCGGGGCAGTCGGCCCCGTGCCCTTCAGTACACGGCGGCGTCTCAAACGGTCGCTCGTCGTCGCAGGAACCGCAGTACCGCGCTTCGGTTCGCATCCGGGTCCTCCTCGGTCTTGCCGAACGGCGCGACAGCCCGCATGGCCCGGTCGCACGGACTGGCCAGGCATCTGGGTCCCATGGCACGGTCGGACTGCCTGGTCGAACTGCCTGATCGGACTGTCGGTGGGGCTGCCTGGTGGGTCCCGGTCGGAGTCCTGGCCGGTCTGCTGCTTCGGCTTCCTCTTCGAACTTCCTGCTCAGTCCTGGTCGCACGGACGGGCTCCGCCTGTTCGACAGTGACATGTCCGGCGGCCGTAACTGCGGACGTGGATCGGCGTGTCGGGCATGCGAGGATGGGCCCCACCATGAGCCGATCCGACGTGACCCGCGACGTTCACCCCGACCGATCCGGTGCGCCACTTCTGCGGGCGGCGAGGCGGCAGCCTACGCCGTACACGCCCGTGTGGTTCATGCGGCAGGCGGGGCGTTCTCTGCCCGAATACCGCGAACTGCGGTCAGGCACGCCCATGTTGGAGGCGTGTGCCCGACCTGAGATGGTCGTTGAGATCACACTGCAACCAGTGCGGCGGCATCGGGTGGACGCTGCCGTCCTGTTCTCCGACATCGTGGTGCCGCTGCGGGCGATCGGGGTGGACCTGGACATCGTGCCGGGCACCGGACCGGTGGTGGCCCGACCGGTGCGCTCGGCCGCAGACGTCGAGGCGATCCGTCCGCTGGTGCCGGACGACGTGCCCTACGTCGCGGAGGCGGTCCGGGCGCTGGTGGTCGAACTCGGACCGACTCCTCTGGTCGGCTTCGCGGGCGCGCCCTTCACCCTGGCCAGCTACCTCGTCGAGGGTGGTCCGTCGCGGGACCACGCCCGGACCAAGGCGTTCATGTATGGCGAGGAACGGCTGTGGCACGCACTGTTGGACCGGCTCGCAGAGGTGACGCTGGCGTTCCTCCGGGTGCAGGTCAGTAGCGGGGCGAGCGCCATCCAACTGTTCGACTCCTGGGCCGGCGCACTGTCGGCTGCTGACTACGAACGGTTTGTGCTTCCGCACAGTGCCCGGGTGCTGGCCGGGCTGGCCGAGTCAGGCGTTCCACGCATTCATTTCGGGGTCGGCACAGGCGAGTTGCTCGAGTTGATGGCGGGCGCCGGTGCGGACGTGGTGGGGGTGGACTGGCGGGTGCCGTTGGACGAGGCCGCCCGCAGGGTCGGTCCCGACCGGGCGCTACAGGGCAATCTCGATCCAGCCGTCCTGCTGGCCGACTGGGCGGTCATCGAGCGGGAGGTCCGCCGGGTACTGGACGAGGGGCGCGCGGCACCCGGTCACATCTTCAACCTTGGCCACGGTGTGCTCCCCAACACCGATCCAGATGTGCTCACCCGGGTGGTGGATCTGGTGCACATCCTGTCGGCCCACTGATCCCCTCTCTGTGGCACCTTGCCCGGGTAGTCGTGCGGACCCGGGCTCAGGCGGCGATCTGCGGCGATCTGCGGCGATCTGCAGACGTGTGGGGCCCGCTCACGTACCCCTCGAGTGGGGCGGGCTCGCCCTTTTCGGGCACGATGTCGGGGTGAGCGTCCGAGTGGTGGTTGTGGGGGCGGGTATCGCTGGTCTCGCTGCGGCGCGGGCTCTGAGCCAGAGCGCCCCGGTGGGGACCGAGGTGCTGCTGGTGGAGGGCTCGAACCGGATCGGCGGGAAGTTGCGGGTGTCGCCGGTTGCCGGGATCGATGTCGACGAGGGTGCTGAGGCGATGCTGTGTCGCGCCCCGGAGGGTGTGGCCCTTGCCGCCGAGGTCGGGTTGGCGGAGGCGATCACCCACCCGGCCGCCGCCTCGGCCTCGGTTGTCGTGGACGGCGTGCTCCGTCCGCTGCCGGCCGGAACGATCATGGGTGTGCCGGCCGGCGCCGAGGCGGTGCGTAACTCCGGAATGTTCTCCGAACAGACCCTGGCTCGGCTCGCCGCGGAGCCAGACCTGCCGGGACGACCACTGGGCGAGGGCGACGACGTCGCGGTCGGAGCGCTGGTTGCCGAACGGTTGGGCCGCCAGGTGGTGGAGCGGTTGGTTGATCCGTTGCTCGGCGGTGTCTATGCCGGGCGGGCTGACCTGCTCTCGCTGCGTGCGACGGTGCCGGCGCTGGCGAGCGCGCTGACCGGGACCGGGTCGTTGGTCCGGGCGGTCCAACGGGTGCGGTCGGCCGCACCCGTGGCCGGTGGTCCGGTCTTCGCCACCCTGCGGAGTGGCCTTGGGTCCCTACCCGAGGCTGTCGTGCGGGCCGGCGGGCAGCGGGTCCGGTTGGGCCTTCCGGTGCGGGAGATCCGCCAGACTCCGACCGGCTTTCGGTTGACCGCCGGGCCGGTGCCCAGGCCTACCTACCTGGACGCGGACGCGGTGGTGGTGGCCGTTCCGGCGCCCAAGGCCGCCAGCATGTTGGCCGGTGTCGCGCCGTGGGCAGCGACCGAACTGCGCGCCATCGAATATGCGAGTGTGGCAGTCGTCACACTCGCATACCACGGGGCCAGGTTCCCGGCCACCAGCGGCGTGCTGGTGCCGACCGGTGAGGGACGGGCCATCAAGGCGGTGACCTTCTCCAGTACGAAGTGGCAGCACCTGTCTGACGGTGACCGGCTGGTGCTGCGTGCGTCGGTGGGCCGGTACGGCGACCAGCGGATACTGCACCGTGACGACGTCGAGTTGGCCGACCTGGTGGCGCACGAGGTGGCCGAGTTGGCCGGCCTGGACTCCGCTCCCGTCGAAGCGCGGGTCACCCGGTGGGGCGGTGCCCTGCCGCAGTACGCGGTCGGCCATCTGGATCGGGTCCGCCGGATCGAGGCAGCCGTCGCCCAGGTGCCCGGACTGGCCGTGTGTGGCGCCGCCTACCGGGGGGTCGGGGTTCCGGCCTGCATCCGTTCCGCCCACCAGGCGGTAGCCCAGGTATCCGCTTTTCTCTGTCGCGAGGCAGAATCGAGGTATGGCAGAAGGAAGACACAAGGCGCGTGAGCTCAACCAGCTCATCCGCTACACGATGTGGTCCGTGTTCCGGGCCCGAACCGACAACGCCCGGATCCTCGATGACGACCGTACCGCTGTCGCCGCGGAGGCCGACGACTTCGTCGAGCAGATCGGAGCGAAGGACGTCGTTGTCCGTGGAACCTATGACGTCGCCGGACTGCGCGCCGACGCCGACTACATGATCTGGTGGCACTCGGCCTCCTCGGACGACCTGCAGGAGGCGTACTCCCGGTTCCGTCGGACCCGGCTGGGGCGCGGCAGCGAGCCGGTGTGGTCGTCGATGGCGGTGCACAGGCCGGCCGAGTTCAACAAGAGCCACGTGCCGGCGTTCCTGGCCGGCGAGGAAGCCGGACGGTATGTCTGTGTGTATCCGTTCGTGCGGTCCTACGAGTGGTACCTGTTGCCCGACGCCGATCGACGGGCCATGCTCGCCGAGCACGGCATGATGGCGCGGGAGTACCCGGACGTGAGAGCGAACACCGTGCCGAGTTTCTCGCTGAACGACTTCGAGTGGATCCTCGCCTTCGAGGCGAACGAACTGCACCGCATCGTCGACCTGATGCGGCACCTGCGGGGAGCCGAGGCCCGTCGGCACACCCGGGTCGAGATTCCGTTCTACACCGGTGCGCGCAAGCCGTTGGCCGAGATCGTGGCGTCTCTACCCTAGGTATGTGTCCACAGCGACGGGTGACGACCGTGCGGTGCCATCACGGCAGGTCGGGGTGGCACCGGTGACCGCGACCCGGCCGGACTGGGGCCTGCCGCTCCCCCTTCCGGCGCTCACCGACGGGGTGGTCGCGCTGCGTCCATGGCGGGATCCTGAGGACCTGTCCGTGGTGCGGGCGGCCACGGCCGACCCGGCGATCCCGGCTGGAACGACGGTGCCCGCCGTCTACACCACCGGGGCTGGCAGGAACTGGATAGCGCGGCAGAATGCCCGGCGACTCGCCGGCACCGGGCTGGTGCTGGCGGTGACCGACCTGTTCGACCCCGGGACGGACGCCACCAGCGTCGGCATGGTCGGGCTGACCGGTATCAACCCGGAGGCGGCCAGTTGCGAACTCGGGTACTGGCTGGTGCCTGCCGCCCGGGGCCGGGCGCTGTCCGGGCGATCGGCCGCACTGTTGGTGGACTGGGCGTTCCGAACGCTGCCGCTGGTGCGGATCGGTGCGCGCATCGCGGTCGACAATGTGGCGTCCCAACGTTCGGCCGAGCGTGCCGGACTGCGCCGCGAGGGCGTGTCAGAAGCTTCGTTCCGAGTCGGGGATGCATGGGTAGATATGGCGACGTACGCGGTGATCCGCCCAGGAACACCGCGGGTCACCTGGGCCGAGCTTCAGTCCCGTGCCGAGCCGCCCTCTGACTCCACCTGACCTTCTGGCTCCAGCCGCAGCGACACGGAGTTGATGCAGTAGCGGTCCCCTGTCGGGGTCTGTGGTGCGTCATCGAAGAGATGGCCAAGGTGCGAGTGGCAGTTCGCGCACAGCACCTCGGTACGGACCATGCCCATGCTGCGGTCCTCGCGCAGGATGACGTTGTCCTGCTCGGTCGGGGCATAGAAGCTGGGCCACCCGCAGTGCGACTCGAACTTCGTGTCCGAACGGAACAGTTCGGCCCCGCACGCCCGGCAGCGGTACACGCCGGGCGTACCGGTGTCCACATACTCACCGCTCCAGGGCCGCTCGGTGTCGGCCTGCCGTAGCACGCGGAACTCTGCGGGGGAGAGCCGTGAGCGCCACTCGTCGTCGGTCCGGGTGACCCGGGGTGCTGGCATGTTCATAGCTCGACGGTATCGCCGCGAAGCAGTCCGGGCACCCCTCTGGGGCACACGGTGCCCCGGTACCTGCACGCTCCGTCACGGTCGCCCCTGGCCGCGGTCACGGGGGCGGGCGGTCTGACCAGAGCCCGCCCCCGTGACCACCGGTCGGGCCCCGCCTACATGGTCAGACGCACCACCTGCGGATCGTGGTCGCTGACCTGGTCGGCGAACTCGCTGTTGACGTGCACCACGTCGTAGTCGAA
Organism: Mycobacteriales bacterium; assembly: GCA_036565825.1. GTDB lineage: Bacteria > Actinomycetota > Actinomycetes > Mycobacteriales > DASULA01 > DASULA01. Next base: position 1,455 of record DATCXL010000509.1, on the reverse strand, counting down.
CGTCTGTGTGCCCGTCGCGTCGTGGGCCAGCGCGTCGCTGACCAGGATGTGGTCGAGCACCTGCGAGTTGCCCTCGAAGTCGAACGTGTAGCGCTCGGACAGCGGAAGGGTGCGTGGCAGGTCGACCAGGTTTCCGGTGCCGACCAGGATGTCGGCGGTCTGGGAGAAGTCAAAGTCGTTCAGGTCACCCAGCGCGATCACGTCCGCGTTCGGGTCCGCGGCGAAGATGTCGTCCACGAAGCCCCGCAGCACCGTCGCCTGTTGGTGCCGTTGGGTCTCCGAGGATCGCGCCGGCGGCTGGAACTGGCCGAACAACGGCTGGTCGCCCAGTTTGGAGGCGAAGTGGTTGGCGATGACGAACAGGGTGTGACCGGCGAACCGGAACTCTCCGGCCAGGGGCTTGCGACTGGCGTTCCAGGCCGCGTTGGCGGGGTCGACCCGGCCCGGTGAGAAGGACAGATGCGGCGCGCCGGCGGTCACCACGACCTGGGTGGCGGTGGTCGAGTCACCGCCGGGTATGTCCACGAACGACAGCCCGCGGTCGGTGCGGAACAGGAAGACCACCCGGATGTTGCCGCCGGGCTGACCACCATCCTGGTCGTTGACCGGGTCGATCTCCCGCCAGGAGTAGGTCGGTCCACCGGCAGCCTGGATCGCGGTGACCAACTTCGAGAGCGTCTGGTCGGCAGCGACCACGCCGTCGTTGGTGGGGCCGTCGTTGTCCTGGATCTCCTCGACCGCGATCAGGTCTGGCGAGGCCAGGTTGGTCACCACGGTGTCGGCCAGTCGGTTGAACTTGGTCTGCGGGTCGACGGGGGAGAGGTTCTCCACGTTGAAGGTGGCCACCGCGAGTTGGTCGGCCGACGGTGCGGTGGTCGTCTCCCTGGCCAGCCCGCCGGCGTGCAGGGTGGGGGTGGTGGTGACCTCGAGCATGAAGTTTCCGAACCCGTAGTCCAGCACGCCCACCGTGGCGCCGGTCAGCGTGTCACCGACGTTCGCGGTGGGTGTCGCGGCGAGCGTGTCATCCAGGATCACCCGCTCGGGATTCGGGTCGTTGGCCTGCAACACGATGCCGCCGCGGTTGGTGCGGATCGACGCGCCGAGGGGCACCACCGGTAGTTCGCCGAAGCTGTTCGTAGGCCCAACCACCTGCGCGTCGTCGATCTCGACTCGCATCCCCTCCATGGACTCCCAGAAGTCGATGCCGTCACTGTTCGGGTCGAACACCCCGGAGTTCTCCACACTGCCGGATGCGTCGTTCTCGATCACCGTGGACGGGGGCACCCGACCGCCCGAGCCGACCAGGGTTGGCGCGGGCAGTGGGTTGTTGTGGGTGACCACGCTGACGGTCGGGGTGACGATCTCGGTGGTGGTCAGGTTGGTCAGACCGCCGCTACCGCCGGGCCGGAACTCGTTGACGCTGCCGCTGACGGTCACCGAGTCGCCCACCGCGAC
>DATCXL010000496.1:0-2665 GCA_036565825.1 Mycobacteriales bacterium | reverse complement strand
GCTTCGGCTCCTCGCCCTCACGCAGCACCCGAACCTGGACACGGCTCAGGTGGTCCCGGTAGGTGGCCAGCCTGCCGTCCGGGTTCGGTTCCAGGTCGATCGCCTGGACCTTCCCGCGCACCGTGTGGGCCCAGATGATGTCGGCGCCGCAGTCGCGGCAGATTCCCGCGCTCACCGTCCGGCCCGCTTCCGCAGCGAGGCCTGAACGGCCAGGATGATGTGGCCCAGGGCGTTCCCGAGACCGATACCTAGGTAGCCGCCGGCGAGCGCGGCGAGTCCGTCAACCACGTCCGACCTCCCCCCGGTCGACCGGTTCCCACGTCCACCTGGTGCCGGTCCAGCGGGCCCGGTACCGGCCCCGGAGCACAGGCGGTCCGTCCAGGCCTGCGACGTACTGGTGCAGGTCGCAGGCCATCAGGGCGTCGCCGATCCGCTCCCGCAGGGGGTGGCGGACTGTGAACCCGTTGGCGTCGAAGTCGACGAGGTGCTCGGTCTCCTGGTCGTTGAGCAGGTCGCTGGCCGCTACCGGGTTCGGGCAGTGGATCCGGGCGCAGGTGACGTATCCGCCGGCGCCGAGGAACAGGCTGCTGCTGCCGCATGCCGGGCAGTGGCCGACGACGTGGGGCCATCCCTGGCCGAGGCCGTGGGAGGTGGTGGGGTGAATGGGCGCCGCGGCGGCGTCGAGAATCCCGTGGACGTTCACGGCGATGTCCGGGAACTCGGCGGGCGGGTAGGCGGCCAGGACCGCATCCACCGCGGCCTCGGGAACGGGCAGGTCAGCCACGGTCGGTCTCCTCAGCGCTACTGGGGTCGTCAGGGCACGGACCGGCGGCGATGACCGTCTCGACCTGGTGGCGGTAGAGCGGTCCCATGCGGACTGCTCCGGCGATGAACCGGGCGGTGTCCTCGGCGACTGTGGTGATCGACTCGATGAGTGCCGGCTTGAAGTAGCGCGTCTCTTCGGGTCCGACGGTGTCATCGGTGGTGATCAACGGGGCGCACCCGGGGATGGTGATGCGCACCATGGGGGTGCCAGCGACATCGGTGGTGGTGATGTAACCGGCGTAACAGCGTTGGCCGAGGACTTCGAGGATCGCCCAGCCGATGTCGGTGGGCTTGCGGTCAGTCACGAGGTCTCCTTGGTGGTGGTGGGCCCCTCGGTCAGGTGGATCAGCGCGTGGCGATGACCCGAGACGATCACCGTCGCCTTCAGGCCGTCCGCGTGGGCCTTTGCCCAGTCGAATCCGCCGCGCATCCGACGTGGACCTGTGACCAGGAACCGCCGGGTGGTCAGGCGGAGCACGGCCAGGGTGATGAAGACCAGCGGGTAGAGGAGCACGCCAGCGACGGCCTCGCGTACCTCCTGGTCGGCCACAGCGGCGATGGCGACGAGGGCGGCCCAAGTGCAGGCGATGGTCAGCAGGATGGTGGTCACACGGTCTCCTCGGTGGTGGTGGTGGTGAGCAGTTCGCGCGGCGAGGACAGGTCCGGCACCAGGCAGGCCAACACCACGGCCAGGGCCTCGACCGGGTCGACCCCGACCGGCGTGGAGGTGTTGGTGCGCACGGCAGCCAGCACGGTGACGACCTGGTGGCGGTCGCGGTCTCGCACCGCGCCGATGAGCTGCTGGGCCGGCACGATGAGCGCCTCGAAGTAGCCGTCCAGGTCCAGGACTGCGGGCTCGACGGCGTGACGGCTCACCGCTGCCTGCCCGAGGCGAACCGGACGGCAACCGCAGCCGACCCCACGCCGTCACCGAGGTCCTCATCAGGGTGCGGGTCAACCACCAGGAGCCCGTCCCACCGCAGCCGCTCGGCGATCTCGTGGGCGGCCTCACGGACCAGTTCGGCGTACACGACCTCACACACCCGCTCGGACAGTTCACCGTGCCATCCCCGGTCGTGCGCGTACTCCCACACGCTCACCGGCAGTTCCACCCGCCACCCGAATTCCTTCGGCTGCCCGGTCTGCACGTCAGGGTGGTAGGTGCGAATGTCCAGGCGCCCCTCGTCATCCAGGCTGATGCTGTAGCCCGGGTAGTCCAGGCGTGCGAGGACGTCGGTGATACGGCGGCGCGGGTCGATCTGCCGGATGGTCATGCCACATCCCCTTTCCGTGCTTCCAGCCGGATGATGAACAGCCACAGTCGCTCGTTGTTCCTCCGGGTCGGGTCGGCCCTGTGGATGATGGGCATCCTCTTGTCCATCCATTCCGGCGTGTCATCCGGAACGATTCTCGCGTCGACCAGGCCGTCGCATGCGGCTTTGAGTGTGGGCACCAGGTTGTCGGCGTCGCGCCGCCGGGAGTCGCGGGGCACGTAGTGCAATTCGACCTGGCATGCGGGCAGCCCGGGAATGCGCAGCGACTGGGCGACCACCCTGGCTGCGGCGCGAACATTCTTGACGACCTGTGCGCGCTGGCGGTGGTGCATGCGCTGGTTGGCCGTGAGTGGCGGCGTGTTGTAGGGCAAGAACACGTTCCACTGTGTGGGCGGGGTCGACATCGGGCTCCGATCTCAGAATGGCGGCTTGTCGGGTGTGGTGGTGGTGCAGGCGTGGGCGGCCAGGAAGACACCGGCCAGGCCCCCGGTGATCCGGTAGGCCGTGCGGATGACCAGCTCGGCGCCGGCGGTGAACGTGTAGGTGGTCCGGCCGGTGAGGATCGC
>DATCXL010000471.1:0-5049 GCA_036565825.1 Mycobacteriales bacterium | reverse complement strand
CGGCGACACGGTCCGGTTCGGCCAGGTGACCCTGCGGGTGATCCACCTGCGCGGGCACACTCCAGGCAGTATCGCGTTGTGCTACGACGACCCTCAGGGCCACCCGCATCTGTTCACCGGCGACTCGCTGTTCCCCGGCGGACCGGGCAAGACCGTCGGAGAGGCCAACTTCACCTCCCTGATGGACGACCTGGAAGAACGAGTCTTCGGGCCGCTGCCCGACGCGACCTGGGTGTACCCGGGACACGGGAACGACACCACCCTGGGTGCCGAACGGCCGGCGGTCCCCACCTGGCGCGCCCGCGGCTGGTGACCGATCAGCCTGCGGGCCCCACGTTCGTATTTACTCGCGGAAGCGTACGTATATCAGGAGGTGGGCGCAGTGACCAAGGTACTCATTGATATTGATGACGACGCCCTGGCCGAGGCATCCGACCTCCTGGGCACGAAAACGAAGAAGGACACGGTCAACGCTGCCCTGCGGGAAACGGCACAGCGGCTCCGACGAGCCGACGCGCTGGCCCGCCTGACAGAACTTGGCAAGTCCGGCGCCTTTGACGATCTCCTGGACAAGACCGCCTACCGCAGATGACATGGGCGCGCTTCCTCGTTGACACGAGTGCCCATGGTGCGGGTGGCCCCTCCTGGCACCGTTGACTGAGAATCGTGACGTGCGGCGTTGCCGACATCGGGGTCATCGCACCGAGCCAGGAACTACCCGGACACGGGCAGGTATCTGTTCCACCAGTCCAGGATCGCTTCGAATCGGGCGACCCGATGGCTGGGCAACCCGGACCGGGACAGCTCATGGCCCTCGCCGGGGAACAGCAACAACTCGGTCGGCACGCCGCGCAGTTTCAGCGTGACGAACAGCCGTTGCGCCTGCTCCACCGGGCAGCGCCAGTCCTGCTCGGAATGGATGATCAACAACGGGGTGTTGATCCGGTCCGCGAAGGACAGCGGGCTCTGCGCGGCGCGACGTTCGGCATCCCCGTAGTACTGCTCGGCGAAGAACCAACCGATGTCGCTGGAACCGGCGAAGCTGTCCAGCGCGTTGACCGCCCGCTCGCTGATCGCAGCGACGAACCTGTCGGTGTGCCCGACCAGCCAAGTGGTCATGAACCCACCGTGTGAGCCACCCGTCACCCCGACCCGGTCACCGTCCAGATCGGCGGCGGCCAGCGCATGGTCGAGCAGGGCGAACAGGTCCACCGCCGAGATCTCTCCCACGTCGTGGCGGATGGCCAGCCCATGTGCCCGGCCGTACCCGGAGGACCCACGCGGGTTACCCATCACCACCGCGTACCCCGCACCGGCGTACACCTGAGCCTCGTCGAACAGCGTCCAGCCGTACTGGGTGAACGGTCCGCCGTGGATCATCAACAACACCGGATGCGGGCCGGGTCCGTCCGGGCGCACCACCCACCCGTGTACCGGGTATCCGTCCGGTGCCGTCGCGGTGATCTCCTCCGGCGCATGTACCCGCCCGGTCCCGGCCAGCCCGACGCCGAAGTTGGTCAGGACCCGCTCCTGCCCGTCCAACAGTGCCACCAACTCCCCCGCGCTGGTGCCGTCGGCGACCGTGGCCACGATCACCCCGGAGGCCTCGTCATACGCTCTGACCTGACGTTGCCCGGCCAGCAGGGTCTTCGGTCCTCCGCTGTCGGGTACCAGGAGCAGGTCGACCGCGCCCCGGTTCTCGGTACCGAACAGCACCCCGTCGGCGGTGACCACGGTTCGGCCGGTGCCATCCCCACGGTTGTGGGTCTCGGCGTCGGTGAGCCGACGTGCCGGGGCGGAACCGTCCACGCCGACCGCGTAGAGCCCCACGTTGCGAGCCACGAACTCCAACCCGCTCGGGCCGGTCTCGGCACCGGAGAAGTACAGCGTCGCACCGTCGGGCGAGAAGGCCGGTTGGGCCACGCTCAGCGTGGTGTCGGTGACCTGACGCAGACCCGTTCCGTCCGGTGCGCAGACGAACACGTCGGCACGCAGGTCGGCGTCCCGACCCTCGTGGCGGGCCGCGCAGAACGCGAGCAGCGACGAGTCCGGGCTCCACGCCACGTCGGTGTGGTCATAGTCGCCGTCGGTCACCCGCACCGGTTCGGCATCGACGCCGAACGGGTCGAGCACGAAGACGTGAGAGCGCCGGTCAAGGACGAACCCGAGGTTGTCCCTGCGATAGTTCAGGGTGGTTATGTGCCGGGGCGGTTCCTTGTCCGGTCCGACGCCGTCGCGGGTCCCGTACCGACCGTCCTCGGGTACCCGGGTGACATAGGCGACGCGGGTGGAGTCCGCGCTCCACACCGGTGCTCCGGCCCCCAGCGGGTGCTGTGCATCCGTGCTGATCGCCCACGCGTCACCGCCGGCGGTTGGCATCAGGTGGAGTTGCGGCTTGCCGCCCTGCTCGGCGCGTAGGAAGGCCAACCATCGTCCGTCCGGAGAGAACCGGGCCGAGGTGTCCCGCCAGCCATGGGTGAGCTGTCGCGGTTCCGTCAAGCCGTCGGTCGAAACAGTCCACAGTGTACTGCGGTAGCAATCCTCGGCCAGGTCGAGACTGGTCACCTCGACGACCGCGGTACCGCCGTCGGGCGACAGGGTGGGTACGCCGGGCACACGAAGGAGTTCCAGATCGGCGGGCTTCATGGGGAAACCTTAGCGTGACTAATTAATTCGCGGCTAGGGTCGGCTCATGACAAGGATGGTCTACTCCGGCGGAACGGTCTTCGACGGTACCGGCGCCAGCCCCACACCAGCCGACGTGGTAGTCGAGTCGGGACGGATCCTCGACGTGGGCGTCGGCCTGGACGGCGACGAGGTGGTCGACTGCACCGGCACGACCGTGCTACCCGGACTGTTCGACTGCCACGTACACGTCACCATGTCCACGATCGACCCGCTGACCATCGCGCGGCGTCCGTTCTCACTCCAGTTCTACGAGGCCGCGGAGAACCTTCGCCGCACCCTGGCGGTCGGGGTGACCAGTGTGCGCGACGCCGGTGGGGCCGATCTGGGCATCCAGACCGCGCAGGCCACCGGGCTGATCGCCGGCCCACGGATGCGGATCGCGATCTCGATGCTCAGCCAGACCGGCGGGCACGGTGACTACTGGCAGGTGTCCGGCTGCGAACTGCCGATGTTCGTGGCCCATCCCGGTCGCCCCTCCGGTCTGGTCGACGGGCCCGAGCAGATGCGCCGGAAGGTCCGGGAACTCATCCGGGCCGGCGCGGACGTGATCAAGGTGGCCACCAGCGGTGGGGTGCTCTCGCCTCGCGACGATCCTCGCCACGGCCACTTCCGGGACGCCGAGATCGCCGTACTGGTCGAGGAGGCCACCGCGGCCGGGATCTTCGTGATGGCGCACGCACAGGCCACCGAGGGCATCAAGGTGGCCATCCGTAACGGTGTGCGCTCGATCGAGCACGGCATCTACCTCGACGACGAGGCCATCGGGATGATGCTTGACCGTGGCACCTGGCTGGTGCCCACACTCGTCGCTCCGCGAGGTGTGATCGAGGCCGCCGAGGCCGGAATGGGGCTGCCGCCGGCCGTGGTGGCCAAGGCCCGGATGGTGATGGAACAGCACACCGACTCGGTACGCCGGGCCATCGACGCGGGGGTGCGGGTCGCCATGGGCACCGACTCGGGGGTCACCCCGCACGGCCAGAACCTGCGGGAACTCCCGCTGATGGCCGGGTGTGGAATGACACCGGAACAGGTACTGCACGCCACCACGTTGTCCGCGGCGCGACTGCTCGGCGTGGACCGGGAACTCGGCTCGCTCGAACCGGGCAAGCGCGCCGACCTGGTGATCATCGACGGGGACGCGTTGGCTCTCGACGACCTGGACCGACGCGTCCGCGCCGTCTACCAGGACGGCCGACTGGTCTCCGGAGTTTCGGAGCCGGGGCTCCGCCCCGGCGGCGGCCCGGGACGACCCGTCTAGGGCAGGTCGAACTCGTCGTCCTTGGCGCCGGCCAGGAACGCGTCCCACTCCGAGCGGGTGAACACCAGCACCGGGCCGGCGGGGTGCTTCGAGTCGCGCATCACGATTACCTCGTCAACGAACGCTATCTCCACGCCCCCGGTGGTGCCGTCGTCCGCGCCACTGCGCCACCGGGCGCCGGACAGGTCGGGGATCGGCTTCATTCCGTTCTCATCCTCTCGGCACATGCCGCACCGCCCGGGCGGCCGCGGAGCCGCACGGGCACACCGTCGGTGAGCGTATAGGACGGGCTGGCATCCGGCGGTGTGCACGCACAACGGCAGACCCCGTCCGTCAGGGCAGTGGTGGCAGCGAACCCACGGCAGACAGCCACTCGCGGGTGCCCGCTCGGGTCGTTGACAGACTGGCCACCGACACCACCCACGGCAACCACCGGCGCAGCGCGGCGGCCGACACGCCCCGACGGGCCACCGCGTAGGCCGCCGCCCCGTGAAGGACATCACCGGCTCCGAGCGTGTCCACCACATCGACCGTCGGTACCGACACCTCGCCTCGTTCCCCACCGGTGGCCCAACCCAACGGGTTGGCACCGTCGGACACACCCACCGCACGCGCACCCCGGCTGAGCAGCGCGTCGAGGGTGCCCACGGCCGGTATCCCGGGCACCCGCAGGTCCGCCGAACACAGGACGAAGTCGGCCCGTGGGATGACCTCGGCGAGGACCGGCCTCCAGCTTCCGGCGTCGACCACCACCGGCACCCCGTGCCGGGCCGCCGCGTCGACCGCAGCCCGTGCCAGGCGGGGATGGTGACCGTCGACGAGTAGCACGTCGGCGTCGCGCAGCCGTCCGGCCAGGTCGGTCCACGGAACCTCCCGGTGGGCCCCGTTGTCAGACACCACCGCCCGGTCGCCGGTCGACACGCTCACCAGGACCGTCGACACAGGCGGTGGCCCGGGGTGGTCCGGTGTGGTGTCCACGCACTCCACTCCATAACCGGCGAGTTCGTCGACCACCGTTCGGCACAGCACATGGTTACCCAGGGCGGTGACCAGCAGTGGATCGCCGCCCAACCCACCGAAGGCGACCGAGGCGTTGGCGGCCG
>DATCXL010000463.1:0-2344 GCA_036565825.1 Mycobacteriales bacterium | reverse complement strand
GCGGTTGGCTCATGCGAGCCGAGCCAGTGCCGCTTCCCACTCGGCGCGCAGCGGTCCCTCCGGCGGCCCGGTCTCGCAGATCACCCGGAACACCCGGTCGAGCATGGCCTCACGCCCCCGGTCCAGGGCCTGCTGCTGTTCCTCGGTGGGCCGCAACGAGTCCAAACCACCGGGCGCCAACACGCCGTGCTGGTCCAGCAGTAGTTCCAGCGCGGCCAACCGGGCTCGTGCACGGTCCACTTCGGACAGCAGTTGCAGTACCAGAGCGAACATCCGGTCCAGGTGTGGCTCGGGGAAGAACTCGGTGTCAGCCAGCGGTGTGTCAGCCATCTGTGCCCCCAGTCTTCGGTTCACCGGGTTTGTCGGCGGCGAGTACCGCCCACGGGAAGTGCCACTCCCGTTGGGTTCGGCCCGGCTCACGGGTGTCCACCAGACCACGGTGCAGCTCGTCGAACGGCAGCCAGCGGGCGTTGGTCAGGCCCGCCTCGGCAGCGGCCCGATCCAGGTCCAGGTCGAGCAGTCCGGGTAGGAAGGGCTCGTTGTTACGCCGGGCGTGGTCGCGCACGGTGGCGTCGAAGAACGCGTCCCCGGTCCGCGCGAACTCCAGGAACCGGACCACCCCGCCGGGTTCGAGCAGCCGGGCCGCCTCCCGCAGCGTCTGAACGATCGCCTCGGCCGGCATCTCGTGCAACAACATCGTGCCGGTCACCAGGCCCACGGTGCCCGCCGACAACCCGGTGTTGCGACAGTCCCGTTGCAGGTATCGGATGGGCAGGCCGTAACGGATCGCCTCGGTGTGCGCGAGCCGCAGTACCGGCGCGGACAGGTCGACCCCGATGATCTCGGCGTCGGGGAAGGCGTCGGCCGAGGGCCGGGTGCTCTTGCCGAAACCACAGCCCATGTCGACGATCCGCCGGTAGGCCCGGTGCGGGACCGCGGTGTCGGTGAAAAGGCGGTGGAACCGCAGGTTGTCGTTGTCGCGGAGCATGACGATCCGGGCGCCGAGTTGGTACACCCCGGCGGCCGGGTCGCTACCCCACACCCCGCCGGGCTGCACGTGGATGTCGTGCCGGGTGTAGTAGTCGGGCAGCACCAGGTCCGGGTCGAGTTCCAGAGCGGGACCGCCCGGTTCGAGGTCCGACGGTGGTTCGGCGCGGTCGGCCCACCGGTCCAGCACGATGTCGCTGGCCGCGCGCCAGAGCATCTTCTGTTCGATCCGTTCGAGCGCGGAGAACCACGGGTACAGCGGGGCCCGTCGCAGGGCCTGGCGCACCCCGGCCCGGTCTTCGGCCAGGTCCTCGGTCGGTGTGTTGGCCAGGCCTTCGGCGGCGGCCTCACACTGTGTGCGTAGGCCGCGGTAGAGCTGGCCGGACCAGCGACGACGCAGCGCCAACACGAAGTCGATGTTGACCCGTTCGTCGTAACTCAGGGTCGACTCGATGTCGACCGTCGGGTTCCCGGCGGGGGCAGGGCCGGGTCCGGCGTTCATGACGTGGGGGTGCCGGGTTCGCCGGCATGCCGGGCGACAAGGTGCGGGTAGGCCTCCAGGACCCCGCTGGCGGCCAGGTCGTTCCACACCTGCTGGTCGACGATGCGGCCGTTCCGGAACACGAACCGGTCCTGGTAGCGCACTCCGGTGAACTGCCGGCCGCTCAGGCTCTCTCCGTCCAGGGTGCCCCGGGACACCACCACGTCGTCACCGTTGTCGTCGCGGAAGACGTCGTAGTGGGTCCGGTGCTTGCGAACCCAGCGGTACAGCCGGTTCGCGTCGGCGACCATGTCCTCCAGCACGGTGTACTGGAAGCCACCCGGGAATGTCATGACGGCACCGGGAGCCAGGGACTCCCGGGCCGCATCGAGGTCACGCTGTTCGCACAGCAGCAGGTACCGGTCGACTGCCGCCACCAACTGTTCCCGATCTGCGCCTGGCGTGCGCTCGACCTGCTCCTCAGTTGTCACCGACACCCCTCCCGCCCTTGTTCCCCCTAGCGGAACATTGTTCCGGTATGCTACCGCGAATCGCGGCGCGGCAACAGGGGTTACTCCAACGCTTGTTGGGGTCGTCCGGGGTGGTGGATCGGTCGAACTCTGGGCTGGTGCCGGCGCCTCTCAGCATCGACACCAGCGGTTGGGGTCCGCCGTCTCGGGCCTGCGTCTGGGAATGTGGCCCAACCCGAGACGGCGGACGTTCAGTACCCCCGGTGTCTGAGGTGGCGCCAGGTCGACCGGCACGCGGGTCACACCGGGGTGTATCTGGGGCTCGGCGGGCGGATGGTCACCGCGGCGACCAGCATCCGCCGGGTGGGGCAGGCCGGGGTGGTGCCGTGCCGCCACCACTGCCAGC
>DATCXL010000447.1:0-3060 GCA_036565825.1 Mycobacteriales bacterium | reverse complement strand
GTGAACGACAGCCCGCAGATGGCGCAGGTGCTCGAACGGCTGGGCGGACGGGGTGGCCTTGTGGATACCTATCTGGCCGTCACCATGGGGATCGTCGGCCTGGTCGCCTCGGGATACGCCGTACAGGCGACGCTGCGGCTGAGGGCGGAGGAGACCGCGCTGCGGGCCGAACCGATACTGGCCACCCCGGTCAGCCGGATCCACTGGGCGTTGAGTCATCTGCTGTTCGCCGGTGTGGGCACCGCGGTACCGCTCACCGCCGCCGGGCTGGGAGCGGGGGTCGCACACGGACTGCGTACCGGCGAGTTGGGTACCCAGGTACCCCGACTGTTGGGTGCCGCCCTGGTGCAACTACCCGCCGCGTGGGTACTCGTCGGAATCGCGGTGGCCCTGTTCGGACTGGCGCCGCGGGCGGCAGCGGCCGGTTGGGCGGCGTTGGTGGCATGTGTGCTGCTCGGGCAACTCGGTCCGGTGCTGCGGTTCGACCAGTCGGTGATGGACATCTCGCCGTTCACCCATCTGCCCAAGCTCCCCGGTGGCACGTTGAGCGCCGCGCCGATGCTCTGGCTGGTCGCGGTGGCCGTCACGCTGGGGGTCGCGGGTCTGGTCGGCCTGCGTCGGCGGGACATCGGTTGACCGCTGCCCGGCCGCGCTCGGACCCGGTTCAGCCGGCGCGGCCGAGCAGTGGCATCAGGATGCCGTCCACGATGGACACCAGGTAGGAGTCGGAGACCGGTGGGCCTCCGATCAGGCAGCGCAGCAGGATCATGGAGGGACCGACCTCGGCGATCAGCGGGGTGACCGCCGCCGGATGCACCTGGCCACGTTCGACACCCCGGTGCAGTACCGCGACGAACAGCCGCTTGCGGGGTTCGATGACCCGCTCGTGCAGCACTCGAACGAACGTCTCGTCCCGTTTGGCGTCTGCCATCAGCGCCTCGATAGCACAGCCGCTTGGGCAGTCGACCATGGTCTGTATGCGACGCAGCAGGTCGAGCATGTCGTCGCGGACCGTGCCGCGGTCGGGCAGGTCGCCGGGGGAGGGCAGCAGGTACTCCAGCGTGTCCACGACGAGTTCGCCCCGCGACGCCCACCGGCGGTACAGCGCAGCCTTGCCGGTGTGCGCGCGGGCCGCCACCCCCTCCATGGTCAGCCGGCCGTAGCCGACCGCGCGCAGTTCCTCGACGGTTGCCTCGAAGATTGCTCGTTCGAGTGCCTCGCCACGGCGGCGCGTGGCGCCGGCCGGTTGCTTCGGATCGCGAACCGCAACGGACATGAGTCGAAGATCACCACCAGTTAGTGAACGCTTGCGTTCTCCAGAATGAGCCCTGTACGGTCAGGTCGTCACCGTAGTGAACGGAGCTGTTCCTTATGTTACAGGCGAATCACGTGAGAGGTACGGGATGACAGTCCCCGAAACGATAACCGCCCCTGTGCCGGCACCGGAACAGGCGCCACGAGCGGCCCGGCGCGGCCACCGTGCCGGCGGCCTCACACTTGCGGTCATCGCGGCCTCGCAGCTCATGGTCGTGTTGGACGCGACCATCGTCAACGTCGCGCTGCCCAGCATCCAGGACGCACTGCACTTCTCCACGACAAACCTGTCGTGGGTGCTCAACGCCTACGCCCTCACCTTCGGAGGGTTGCTCCTGCTCGGCGGCCGGGCTGGCGACATCCTGGGCCGCCGCCGGGTCTTCATGTTCGGCATCGGACTGTTCACGGCCGCGTCCTTCCTCGGCGGCCTGGCCACCTCGTCGGGATGGCTGCTGGCTGCCCGCGCCGCGCAGGGTGTGGGCGCTGCGATCGCCTCGCCCACCGCGCTGGCACTGATCACCACCAACTTCGCCGAGGGACCCGAACGTAACCGGGCGTTCGGGGTGTTCGCCGCGGTGTCCGGATCAGGTGCGGCGATCGGCCTGCTGGCCGGAGGGATGCTGACCTCCTGGCTGTCCTGGCGGTGGGTGCTGTTCGTCAACGTGCCCATCGGGGTGCTGCTGGTCGCGCTCGTGCCGCTGTATGTCAACGACTCGCCGCGGCGGGCGGGCCGCTTCGACCTGACCGGTGCGTTCACCTCGACGGTGGGCATGACCGCGCTGGTGTACGGGTTCATCCGGGCCGCCCAGGACGGCTGGCACAACACCGTGGCGATCAGTTCGTTCGTCGCTGCGGTCGTTCTGTTGGCGGCTTTCGCCGTCATCGAGCAGCGGACACGTCAACCCATCACCCCGCTGCGGATGTTCGCCAACCGGGACCGGTCAGGCAGCTACGCGATCATGCTGTGCCTGTCCGCCGCGCTGTTCAGCATCTTCTTCTTCCTCACCCTGTTCGTGCAGGATGTGCTGCACTTCAGTCCGCTACGGACCGGCCTGGCCTTCCTGCCGCTGTCCGCGGCGATCATCCTGTCCGCCCAACTGTCCGCGCGTGGGCTGCCCAGGTTCGGCGCCAAGCCGTTCATGGTGACCGGCGCGGCGCTCGCGACCGTCGCGATCGAATGGCTGACCCGCATCTCGGTGGACACCAGCTTCGTGGGCGGGATCTTCGGGCCGTCCCTGCTGTTCGGGCTCGGAATGGGTTTCCTGTTCGTCCCGCTGACCCTGGTCGCGCTGTCAGGGGTGCAACCGCACGAGTCGGGCGCGGCGTCGGGACTGCTCAACGTCATGCAGCAGGTCGGCGGGTCGCTGGGTCTGTCCATCATGGTGACCGTGTTCGGTACCGCCAGCCGGAACGAGGCCAAGGACCAGGTCGGCCAGTTCCTGGCCGATGCCAGCCCACAGGACCTGGCCCAGTTCCAGCAAACCCAGCAACTGCCGCCGGAGTACGCCAGTCACGTGCTGACCCACGGGGTGTCCACCGCGATGGAGATGGGTGCGGTGTTCGCGCTGCTCGCGCTGCTGCTGTCGCTGGTGGTGATCCAGGTCAGAGCAGCCGACCTGCGCGCCCCGGCGATGCCGGACATGGGCGGCTGATCGATCGAGACCCGGGCACGGTCTGGGCAAACCCGACCGTGCCCGGGTTGGCGAGTTCTGGGTGGGTGGCCTGTCACTGGTCTCCGCCGTCGGC
>DATCXL010000429.1:0-4155 GCA_036565825.1 Mycobacteriales bacterium | reverse complement strand
GGTCACCCACAGCGAGGGCGACGGGCGCAAGGTGTACCGGCTCACCGATGCCGGCCGGGCCGAACTGCGTGACCGGGTCGGGGAGTTGGACGACCTCGAGGCGCAGATCCGCGACTCGGTGCGCGAACTCGCCCAGGAGGTGGGCGAACAGGTTCGGGAGACCGCGCGGGACCTACGTGAGGAGGTGCGCGCGACCCGGGACGTGCGCCAGGTGCGGCGCGACCAGCCCGCATGGCAGTCGTTCCTGGCCTACCTGGAGCAGCAGGCCGAGCCGGAGCAGCGGGCCGAGCCGCCCGCCGTCCCCACGACGATGGCCGGCAGTGCTGACGAACGGGCGTTCGAGCGCCGGTTGCAGGATGTGCGCGACCAGGTGCGTGACCTGGTACACGAGGCGGTACAAGAGGGGCGGATAAGTCCGGAAGAGTTGATGGGATGCACCCAGATCCTGTCTGATGCCCTCGCCCAGGTACGCGCCATCCTCAGCCGTCGGAGGTGATTGCCGCATAAGTCGGCTTTACGCCATATCGGTGGCGGGTTCGTGAAGATAGGGTTTCCGGAGTTGCGTTCACCTTGGTGCTGTTAGCACGCTGTGCCAGTACCCCGCGACCGACCGTGGTCGCAGCACGGACAGCCGCCCTGATCCGCGGTACGGAGACGAGAGACAGGGCGGAACCAATGGCGACCCAGGCGCTGGCTTCGCAGACCACGGCCCAACCGCGTACCGAGCCGGCCCGCCGACCCGGCGGGTGGCGTCGACCGCGTCTACCCGGACGGCCGGGCCGACTGCGCCCCCGGATGGCCCTGGTGTTGGTCGCCGCGATCGTTGTCGCAGCCCTGGGGGCGGCCGAACTCGCCACCATGGTGCGCGCCCGTTCGGCGCCGTTGGCCACCGACACGATCACGCTGGGCGGGTTGACCATCCAGATCGAGTCGGTGGACTGGGTTGCCTTCGACTCCAACGACCCGGCCCTGCAGGATCCCAGTGCCGCGGGCGGCTTCAAGATGCCCGCCCAGATGATGCCCGACATGCCGCCTGACGGACAGGCCCGGTTGAACGTTGAAGTCACCCTGACCGACGCCGGTGAGGCGGCCCGCGCGCTCGACACGAAGAACGAGTTCTTCCTCGGCGGTGGCCAGGACAACCAGAGCTGGAAACTGCAGGGCGACACCTTCGGTGAACTCCGGCGCCTCAACCCGGCCAATGCCGTGAACGGCAAGTTGTTCTTCGACCTCCAACCTCCACGGCCGAGCAGCCCTCCGCTGTACCTGGAGTGGCGGCGCGGCGGTGACACGGTGCGACTGCTGTTGGTGCCTGGCGGCAACGCGTCCACGCACCACCACTGAGACCGACCACCACATGGACCGGCGCATCGGCGCCAGAAGCATCGACCCAGTCCCCGGGAGGTCTATCGAACAGCGAGCGGACAAGCCGTCCGGAACACCGGAACACCGGACCGCCGGATGGCTGGGTATGCCAGCGATCGGGTGACCCACAGGGTTGCCAGGCCAAGGCACATCGAACGCGCGGTCGGTGGGACGACCGGGAAAAGGAGAAAGAGGACGTCCCACCTATCCGTAGGACCCATGTGCCGAAGGTGGTCAGCGCGTGTCACCGCGCATTCCGCCGGGCCAGTGCCGTCGATGTCGGCAACAACTCCATAGGAGTCAGCACATGCATTTGGTTCCGATACGGAAAGACAAGTGTACCAGCCCGCCGGTTACCGGCGGGTCGATCGGTGGGTTCACCCGGACAGCCGCACTCGCGGTGGTTCTGTCCCTGGGCGTGGTGTTCTGGCAGCACTTCCTGGACGCCTTCACCCTCAGGCAGCAGACCACCCTGGCGGACCAGGCCCAGTACGTACTGCTGGACACCATGCTCGCGGTGCCGTTCGCGGTGGTCGCGGTGTGGGCCGCCGGCCGGGTCGTCACCCGGGCGCGGACATGGCGCCAGCACGCGGCGTACGCGGCCACGGTCTCGCTGCTGTTCTCCGCGTTGGTGATCCCGTTGGTCGACCTGCAGGCCCGGCTACAGACGTTGCTGTACACCGGTGACGACCACGCCCGGCACGCGGCCGTGGTCGGTTCCGGGCTGACCGGCATGGTCGGGTACGGGTTGCGGTACGCCTTGGTCACCGAACCAGTCGCGTTCGTGCTCGCGATGCTCACCGTCGCGGTCTTCCTGTCGCCGTTCCGGTTGCGCGCGCGGTCCGCCTCGGTCCGGCGGGTCGTGCACGTCATGGTGGCCGCGGTCACCGCGGTCGTGATGACCGGCACCACCGGTTCGGCGGCGCAGGCCGCTCCGGCGCAGCCGGACACCACCAGCACCACCGCGACCAGCACCGGTGGTTGCAACAGCAGCACCGTGCCCAAGCGGACCTACGACGTGACGGCGATCAACGTCGACATCGCGCTCAACCGCTTCGGCGACCATGACCCGTTCGGGTTCATGTACGCGCTGAACAGCAAGATCCCGGCCATCCGCGCGTTCGAGAAGGCCACCACCGGACACAACGCCGAGGACGGGACCACCCCGACCGCACCCACCGGCAAGGTGTCCAGTGGGCTGGGCGAGGACCCGATCCAGCCGCTGGTGCTGCGCGCGCGGCTCGGCGACTGTGTCGTCGTCCACTTCACCAACGGGCTTGTGCACGGTGCCCGTGGCGGCTTCACCGCGGTGGGCCAGGAGCTGATGACGGACGCCGCGGGCAACCCGGTCACCCCGTCGGTCTCGATTGACGCGCAGGGTGTCGCCTACGACGTCAACGACGGCGGTAGCTCCATCGGCAACAACCCGGCCAGCCGGATGACCCCGCCTGGTGGGACCAACACCTACCGGTTCTACCTCGACCCGCTGGCCGGGGAGGGTGGCAAGGTGTTCCACAGCGGCGGCGACGCCCGCGAACTGACCGCGCACGGGTTGTTCGGCTCGATCAACGCCGAGCCGGCCGGATCGAAGTGGTTCGACACCGAGACCGGTACCGACCACACCTCGGATTCGAACTGGAACAGTTGGCAGGCGATGATCCAGCCTCCGACCGGACCGTCGTTCCGCGAGTTCACGATCATGTACCACGAGGTCGGGGACGAGAACTACAACCCCCGCCGCCCGGTCAACGACCCGTTGGTCCCGTCCCCGGCAAACGGTGACGGCATGGGTGCCCCGGTTCCGATGGTGGACTCCGGTGTTCCCTCCGACACCAACAAGGACCCCGCCTCGACCGACTCGTACCGTCCGGGCAGTCGGGCGATCGACTACCGCAGCGAGTCGTTCTGGCGTCGGTTGCAGACGGTGGCCCAGATCGCCCACCCGACGCTCACCGGTTCGGCGGTCGGCGCGCTGACCAAGGACAAGAAGGGGCTGGGGTACTCCAGCTACACCTTCGGTCTGCCGGCGACCCCGGTTCCGCAGTCGTACCTGGGTGAGCCGACCAAAACCCGACTGATGCATCCGGGTTCGGAGCAGTTGCACGTGCACCACCTGCACGGTGGTGGTGACCGGTGGCCGGCCAACCCGAGGGCCCTGGACCCGAACGCGTTCGCGAGCGGTCTGAAGAAGGACAACTTCCTGCCACAGGACTCCATCGAACTCGACTCGCAGACCGTCGGTCCGGACGAGTCGTACAACCTGGAACACGCCTGTGGTGCCGGTGGCTGTCAGCAGGCCGCCGGTGACTTCCTGTACCACTGCCACGTCACCCAGCACTACGTGGCCGGCATGTGGAGCTTCTGGCGGGTCTTCGACACCAGGCAACCGAACGTCGCGCCACTACCCGGTGCGACCGGCCCGGCTGCCGGCGTCAGCTCCGACCATCTCATCGGGAAGACCTTCAACGGGCAGACGATCGTGCTGTCCGATCCCGGTCCCGGTCAGGTCACCCTGAAGGACTGGGTGGAAGGCCAGCTCCCGCCGCAGGGTGTGCGCACCGGTGGCGTCGACCCGAACCGTCCCGGTGACGACGACGCGACGGTGTTGGACTGGGCGGTCGGTGGCACGCCGAGTGCTCCGGTCTACCTCACCGAGCCGGAGGACACCCTCAGTTGGGCGAACTACATCCCACCCCACCCCGGTGCCCGTGACCCGATCATGTTCGACCCGGTCAACGGCCGGTACGCGTGGCCGCTGACCCAGCCGCACCTGGCGGACCGGCCGCCGTT
>DATCXL010000132.1:0-12816 GCA_036565825.1 Mycobacteriales bacterium | reverse complement strand
GCGCGGGCCGCCGGTGCCTGACCGGCGGCGCGCTCAGACCTGACCGGCCATCTGCTCCAGTCGACGAATCCGCTCGGCCATCGGTGGGTGGGTGGAGAACAGGCTGGCCAGGCCGCCGGACCGGAACGGATTCGCGATCATCAGGTGACTGTTCGTCACCAGGCGGTCCTCCTGCGGCAGCGGCAGTGCCTGGGTGCCCCGCTCCAGCTTGCGCAGTGCGCTGGCCAGAGCCAGTGGGTCCGAGGTCAGTTCGGCGCCTGACTGGTCGGCCTGGTACTCCCGGCTACGGCTGATCGCCATCTGGATCACACCGGCGGCAAGCGGCCCCAACACGATGAGCAGCAGCATACCGAAGGGGTTGCCGCCCTCCCGGTCGTCGCGGCCACCGCCGAACATGGCCATGAAGCCGGCCATGTGTGACAGGTACACGATGACGCCGGCCAGCGCACCGGCGACCGAGGAGATCAGAATGTCACGGTTGTAGACGTGCGACAGCTCGTGACCGAGCACCGCGCGCAGTTCCCGACGGTTCAACATCGGCAGGATGCCCTCGGTGCAGCACACTGCGGCATTGCGCGGGTTCCGCCCGGTCGCGAATGCGTTGGGCTGGTTGGTCGGGCTGATGAACAGTCGAGGCATAGGCTGCCGCGCGATCGTCGCCAGTTCCCGGACGATCGCGTACATCTCCGGCTGTTCTGCCTCGGTGACCGGGCGAGCCCGCATGGCCCGGAGCGCGATCTTGTCCGAGTTGAAGTACGCGTAGGCGTTGGTGCCCAACGCCAGGACCAGACCGATGAACAGCCCAGACCGTCCGAAGAAGCTGCCGACCCCGATGATCAGCGCGGACAGCGCACCGAGCAGCACCGCGGTCTTGAGTCCGTTGTTAAAATTGCGGTGCACTTTTCCCCTCTTTGTGTCTGGCGGACAAACCCCCGACACACAGGTCAACGCCGCGCCGCGCCCGCCCGTTCCCGCCTCACGACCCCGCCGGACCGGCACCGTCGGGATCCCGCGCGGGCGGCGCCGGCACCGTCCACATCCATTCGCGCAACCGGTCCCGCTCGTGCGTCAACCCCTGAAGGTCCCGCTCGGCGTAACTGAACTCCGGAGACCAGAACAACGCATCAAATGGGCACACTTCGATGCATATACCACAATACATGCACAGCGAAAAGTCAATGGCGAACCGGTCCAGCACGTTGTGCTGACGAGGCCTACCTCCGGTCACCTCGACCGTCTGCTGGTGCGACTCGATGTAGATGCACCAGTCCGGGCACTCCCTGGCACAGAGCATGCACGCGGTGCAGTTCTCCTCCAGCAGTGCGATCACTCCATGCCCGCCCGGCGGCAGGGCGGGCCCACCGGCGGCCTCGTCGGCGATCTCGCCGTCAGGGACCTGCTCATCGGTGTTCTCAGTCACCGTCGCCTCCGACCTGGCCAGCCGCCGACTCCTGGTGGCCCGCTCCCCACCGCGCCGGATCGGGTACTCCGGGCGGGCGTGTCCGGGTCCGCCGTGGCGCGGCAGGATGGCCCTGGCCGGGTTCGGGGGCACCCGGCCAGGGCTTGGCGACCCGGGCCGCCAGCACGAAGTCCTTGCGGAGCGGATGACCCTCGAACCCGTCCGGGAGCAGCAGCGGCGTGGGATCGGGATGTCCGTCGAACACCACCCCGAACATCTCCGCGGTCTCCCGCTCGTGCCAACCGGCACCCGCGAACACGCCGACCACCGAGGGCAGCCGCGGCCTGTCCGTCGGCACCAGGGTGCGAAGTAGTAGGTGGTGTCGGCCGGTGAGCGAGTACAGGTGTGCCAGTACCGAGAAGCCGGCCGGCGGGCGGTCCGTCTCGTCCACCGCGGACAGCCAGTCGAAGAACCGCGCGGCCACCTGCGGGTCGTCCCGCGCCGCGGTGAGCGCCTCAACCCACCGGTCGGTTGGCACGTCGACGGTGACCTCCCCGAAGGTCACCGAGAACGCCGCCCCCGCGCCGACCAGCGCCACCATCCGGGCGCCGACCCCGTCCGGTGTCACGACCGGGGCCGGGGAGACGGCGGTGAGGAGCCTGGTGCGGGCAGTACCGGCGCGGTCAACGCGGCCGCGGTGCGAACCTGGGACACCGGTACCGCGCCGACCTGCTGGTGCAGTCGCGCAATCCCGTGCAACAGCGCCTCCGGGCGGGGTGGGCAGCCCGGCACGTACACGTCCACCGGGATGATCTGATCCACCCCCTTGGTGACGCAGTAGGAGTCCCAGTAGGGGCCACCGCAGTTGGAGCAGGCGCCGAAGCTGATCACGTACCGCGGCGCGGGAAGCTGCTCGTACACTCGACGCACAGCCGGCGCCAGCCTGTCGGTGACCGTGCCGGAGACGACCATCAACTCGCAGCACTCCGGCCCGGCGGCGGACACCGCCACGCCCAGCCGACTCAGGTTGTACGAGGTCGCCGCGGCGGCGAACTCGACCGCGCAGCAGGCCAGGCCCAGGTTGAAGACCGACAGGCGGTACCGCCGCCCCCAGTCCAGAACGAAACGGAACGGCTCAGACAGTGCCGGTCCACTGGTCACGCTCACCTCACGCTCATCCGGACGCTCACTCATCCGGCATCCATCCGACACTGCCGATCACTCCGCTCCGGTCCAGCGTAGTGACCGACGACACGGCAGTGCGCGCCCAGCACACCCAGGATGACCCTGTCAACGGGGGCCTGCGTAGCCGGCCAGGATGGCCGACCTAGCATGTAGGGGCGCCGCCGGGTACATCCGGGATGCCCTGTGGTTTGTCCGAGGAGGTACGGGACCCCGTGACCAAGCAGGTCGAGCAACGTGATCGGGTCGTTATTCGGTTCGCGGGAGACTCCGGTGACGGCATGCAGCTCACCGGGGATCGATTCACCTCCGAGACTGCCATCTTCGGCAACGACCTGTCGACGCTCCCCAACTTCCCGGCCGAGATCCGGGCACCAGCCGGCACCCTGCCGGGAGTGTCGTCGTTCCAGTTGCACTTCGCCGACCACGACATCATGACGCCCGGCGACTTCCCTGACGTGCTGGTCGCGATGAACCCGGCCGCACTCAAGGCCAACATCTCCGACCTGCCGCGTGGCGCGACCATCATCGTGGACACCCATGACTTCACCGCCCGCGCGCTGACCCGGGTGGGTTACGCCACGAACCCGATCGACGACGGTTCGATGGAAAGCTTCAACGTGCACGCTGTGGACCTGACCCAGCTCACCCTGGACGCGGTCGACTCCTACGGGCTGACCCGCAAGGACGCCGGCCGGGCCAAGAACATGTTCGCGCTGGGCCTGCTGTCATGGATGTACCACCGGCCCACCGAGGGCACGATCGGGTTCCTGGAGAAGAAGTTCGCCCGCGCTCCGCAGATCGCCGAGGCGAACGTCGCCGCGTTCAGGGCCGGATGGAACTACGGCGAGACCGCCGAGGCGTTCGCGGTCTCCTACGAGGTGAAGCCCGCACCGCTGCCCACCGGCACCTACCGGAACATCTCCGGCAACCTGGCGTTGGCCTACGGGCTCGTCGCGGCATCCCAGCGGTCCGGGCTGCCGCTCTTCCTCGGCTCCTACCCGATCACCCCGGCCAGCGACATCCTGCACGAGTTGTCCAAGCACAAGCGGTTCGGCGTACGCACCTTCCAGGCCGAGGACGAGATCGCCGGGGTCGGCGCGGCGCTTGGCGCGGCGTTCGGCGGTGCGCTGGGGGTGACCACCACCTCCGGTCCGGGCGTCGCGTTGAAGTCGGAGACGATCGGGCTCGCGGTCGCCCTGGAACTGCCCCTGGTGATCTGCGACATCCAGCGCGGCGGCCCGTCCACCGGGCTACCCACCAAGACCGAGCAGGCCGACCTGCTCCAGGCGATGTTCGGCCGCAACGGCGAGGCGCCGGTGCCGATCGTGGCGCCGCGCAGCCCCTCGGACTGCTTCGACGCGGCGCTGGAGGCGGTGCGGATCGCCACCACCTACCGCACCCCGGTACTGCTGCTGTCCGACGGGTACCTGGCCAACGGATCCGAGCCCTGGCTCATACCCGACGTGGACGCGCTGCCCGACCTGCGGGTGGACTTCGCCACCGAACCCAACGGCGAGCAGGGTGAGTTCCTGCCCTACCTGCGCGACCCGCACACCCTGGCCCGCCCGTGGGCGGTGCCGGGCACGCCTGGCCTGGAGCACCGGATCGGCGGCCTGGAGAAGGCCGACGGCACCGGCAACATCTCCTACGATCCGGCCAACCACGATCTGATGGTGCGTACCCGGCAGGCCAAGGTGGACGGTGTCGCCGAGTCGATTCCGGCGCTGGAGGTGGATGACCCGTCCGGGCAGGCACGGGTGCTGGTGCTGGGCTGGGGCTCGACCTACGGGCCGATCGGCGCGGCCTGTCGCCGGGTCCGGCGGGCCGGGCATCCGGTCGCCCAGGCCCACCTGCGCCATCTCAACCCGTTCCCGGCGAACACCGGTGAGGTGCTCGCCCGGTACGACAAGGTCATCATTCCGGAGATGAACCTGGGTCAGCTCGCGCTGCTGATCCGGGCCCGGTTCCTGGTTGACACGATCGGATACAACAAGGTTCGTGGCCTGCCGTTCCGGGCGCAGGAGCTGGCCGAGGTCCTGGAGGGGGTCATCAGCAATGCCTGACGGCACGGACGGGTCGGCCGCACCCCGGCGCGATCTCGACCAGAGCAACGGCTTCCGTGCGCTCACCCTGGTGCCGCACACCACGGTGAAGCAGACCGCCAAGGACTTCAAGACCGACCAGGAGGTCCGCTGGTGCCCGGGCTGCGGCGACTACGCCATCCTGGCCGCCGTACAGGGGTTCCTGCCGGAACTGAATCTGCGCCGGGAGAATGTTGTCTTCATCTCGGGTATCGGCTGCTCGTCCCGGTTCCCCTACTACATGAACACCTACGGCATCCACTCGATCCACGGCCGCGCCCCGGCCATCGCGACCGGGCTGGCCTCGTCCCGTCCCGACCTGTCGGTATGGGTGATCACCGGTGACGGCGACGCGCTGTCGATCGGTGGCAACCATCTGGTGCACGCGCTGCGTCGCAACGTGAACCTGAAGATCCTGCTGTTCAACAACAGGATCTACGGGTTGACCAAGGGCCAGTACTCGCCCACCTCGGAGTTCGGCAAGATCACCAAGTCGACGCCGATGGGATCGCTGGACACCCCGTTCAACCCGATATCGCTGGCCCTGGGGGCCGAGGCCACGTTTGTCGCTCGCACCCTGGACTCCGACCGTAAGCATCTGACCTCGGTGCTACGGGCCGCCGCCCAGCACCGGGGCACCGCGCTGGTGGAGATCTACCAGAACTGCAACATCTTCAACGATGGCGCGTTCGAGCCACTGAAGGATCCCGCCACCCGGGATGACTGGATGCTCCGGATGGAGCACGGCCAACCCCTCCGCTTCGGGCGGGATCGCCAGCACGCGGTGGTCCGGGACCCGGCCAACGGCTCGTTGCACGTGGTCGAGAACGCTCCCGACGGGGTGGAACCGGTCGTACACGACGCCCGACTGACCGATCCCTCCTACGCGTTCGCGCTGTCCCGACTGGCCACCGAAGAACTGCGGTACACGCCCATCGGGGTCTTCCGGTCGGTGGAACGGCCGACCTACGACGACCTGATGCGCGAGCAGATCGAGGGCGCGCAGGCGGCCGGCGTCGGTGACCTGGCCGGCCTGCTGCGCGGCTCGGACACCTGGGTCGTCCAGGCCTGAACAGGCGCCACAGCGGCGTGCCACGCACTCGACTGCGGGCGCGGGCGGGGGCAGGATCAGGGCATGGGTGCCAAACCGTTCGCGTCCTCGGCTGACCTGAGCGACAAGTCCGAGACGCTCGAGGTGCTGGGCGACGGTGTGTACGCCCTCACCGCCGAGGGTGATCCCAACGTCGGGGCGGTCGAGGGCGAGGATTTCCTGGTCGCCATCGAGGCACGGGCCACGCCGTTCATGGCCCGACGCTGGCTGGACCAACTGCGGGAACACACCGACAAGCCTGTGCGCTACCTCGTCCTCACCCACTACCACGCGGTCCGCACCCTGGGCGCGGCCGCGTTCGAGGCCACCGCGATCGTCGCGCACGAACGCACCCGGGCGCTGATCGCCGAACGCGGCAGACAGGACTGGGAGTCCGAGGCGGCGCGGATGCCGCGGTTGTTCACCGGGGCCGAGACAATCCCCGGGCTGACCTGGCCGGATCTGACGTTCAGCGACCGGATGGTGATCGACCTGGGCGGCGACCGGGGCGAGCTGGTGTTGCAACACTGCGGCCGGGGCCACACCGAGGGCGACATCGTGGCGTGGCTGCCGGGCGAGCGGGTGCTGTTCACCGGTGACCTGGTCGAGGCTCAGGCCGCCCTCTACACCGGTGACGCCTTCCACCGGGACTGGTCGACCACCACGCTGGACCAGGTGGCTGGGTTCGATGCCCGGGCACTGGTCGGTGGGCGGGGCGCGGTGGTCCGAAACGGCGCGGTGGCCGCCGCGATCGAGCAGACCCGCGGATTCCTGCGGGTGATGTTGGACGAGGTCGGCCGGGTCCACCTGCGCGGCGGTGGTCTGAAGCAGGCGTTCGAGGCGACCCATGCCGCGCTGGCCCCGACCTTCGGCGCGTGGCCCATCTTCGAGCACTGCCTGCCGTTCAACGTGGCGCGACTGTGGGACGAACTGTCCGGGGTGGAACGTCCCCGAATCTGGACTGCCGAGCGGGATCGCGGCGTCTGGGACGAACTGCAGGCCTGAGGGCGGATAGTTCGCATTGCGTACGATGATCGGGTGAACGACTCACGCCGCGGACTCGGCTACGGGACCGGGGCATACCTGCTGTGGGGACTCTTCCCGCTGTACTGGCCGCTACTCGAACCGGCCGGGGCGGTGGAGATACTGGCCCATCGGATCGTCTGGACGGTCGGCGCGCTGGCCGTGCTGCTGGCCACCGGCGGCCGGTGGGCCCGGCTGGTGGCACTGCGCCACGACCGTCGGGCGCTGCTGCTCGTCCCGGCCGGCGTGTTGATCGCGGTCAACTGGGGCGTCTACATCTGGGGTGTGAACAACGACCGGGTGGTGGAGACCTCGCTCGGTTACTTCATCAACCCACTGCTCACCGTGGTGCTCGGCGTGCTGGTGTTACACGAACGCCTGCGTCGGGTGCAGTGGCTGGCCATCGGCCTGGGTGCGGTGGCGGTGACCGTCCTCACCGTCGACTACGGCCACCCGCCGTGGATCGCCCTGACACTGGCTGGATCGTTCGGGTTCTACGGCCTGTGCAAGAAGGCTTCGGGCGCGGGCGCGGTGGAGAGTCTCGCGGTGGAGACCGGGGTGCTGTTCCTGCCGGCGCTCGGCTACCTGGTCTGGTTGACGTCGGTGGGACAGAGCACGTTCGGCAACATCTCGACGCTGCACATCGTGCTACTCACGGGCAGTGGGCCGGTAACCGCGGTGCCACTGCTGATGTTCGGTGCGGCGGCACGCCGGCTGCCCCTGGTCACCCTCGGACTGGTGCAGTACCTGGCGCCGGTGCTGCAGTTCCTGTGCGGGGTGCTGGTGTTCGGTGAATCGATGCCGGCGGTGCGGCTGGGCGGTTTCGCGCTGGTGTGGACGGCGCTGGTGATGCTGGCCCTCGACGGCGTGCGCCAACATCGGCGGCAGCTCGCGGCAGGCCGCGCCATCCCCGCCGGAGAACTCACCGCGGTCACCTGACCAGCAGGCTGGACGATTGATCCAGCGGGTTTGATATCAGGCCCTCGCCGGGGCCAAGCCCCGGCTCCAGGGTCCCGCAGTCAGGGGGCATGGCCCTGTGCTGCCCTCTGTGGGGGGAGCTTCGCTCCACCCCACACCCCCCTCAAACCCCCCTCAACATGATGGCATAACCAGGCCCCTCAACCCCCACATGGTGGCGTGGTCAGGATGGTCAGGGTGGGCTGGCCCGCGGGGACGACCGGTAGACAGCCTGGAACCAACCGTCTAGACCGACTCCTGTTCGGACTCGACAACCACCGGCTCGACCGTGGTGACCGACACCGCCGGAACCGTGGGTACGGCAGGCACGGTTTGTGTCGCCGATGTCGCGGGTGTCACCGGCGTGGACGAGGTGGTCAGGAAAGCCGCCGCGGCGGCGCGACCGCTCTCGTAGAGCTGTCGCTGCTGTTCGGCGTCGATGTCGAAGTCCAGCGACGACACCGTCGCGGTGTCGATGAACACGGTGCGCTCGGTGACCCGAAGGTCGTCCAGGTGGTACGCGTCATGCGCGTCGAGCAGCGTGTGCAGGCACGCCAGGGCCAGGTCGAACGGCCCGTCCACCGGGTGACCCACCTGTCGCGCGGCAGGCCGGGCAGACAGTTTCAACCCGATCGTGGGCCATCGCGGCGGCCGGCCGTCGGTGCGGTCGAACGTCTCGATCGGAAAGTTCGACAGCATCCCACCGTCAACCAGGGTCACCTTCCCACCACCCGATCCCGGGGACACCGGCATGGCCACCGGGCGGAAGAAGAACGGCACCGACATGGACGCGCGCACCGCGTCGGCCACCTTCTGCTCGTCGGGTACCAGCCCGTAGCGCTGATAGTCCCAGGGCAGTCTCACCAACTGCCCGCGTGACACGTCGCTGGCCATCACCACCAGCCGGTACCGCTCGTGCGGCGCCAGCGAGGTGCCCGGGTCATCGTCGATACGCAGGTCGGCGAACGTGCGCACGCCGAGCTTCGCCAGTTCCGCCTCCAGCCACTCCAGCAGGTACTCGCCCCGGTAGACACCGTCGTGCACCAGCAGGTCGAGTCCCTGGCCTACCGGGCCAAACCGGCCGAGGAAAGTCGGGTCCCGGAACTTCTGGTAGTCCAGCCGTTCCATGACCTCGACGAGCGAGCCGACATCCCGCCCGGTGTGCAGGCACGCGGCAACCAGCGAACCCACGATCGCGCCGGCCGAGGTCCCCGCCACCCTCGGGAACGTCCAACCCTGTCGGGCCAGTTCGACCACCGCGCCGAGCAGCCCTATCCCCTTGACACCACCGCCCTCCATGACCAGATCGGCCCGGCGGGAGACCATCGTGCCCTCGGTTCCGGTCCGTGTGTCGTCGCTCACCGTTGGTATCCCCCCTCGCCAGGCGCCCAGCCTAGGCCGACTCGGCCATCAGTGTGGAGAGTCTGTCGGCGTCGGAGTTGATACCCGGTGTCAGAGGTTGGCGTGTGCGACAGTCAGGCCATTGGTGGTCTGCACCTCCAGCGCCGCGATATCCGCACGGGACAGTGCCGTGGTGCCACCAACCTCACTGGCGTGGCCGGGGAGGATCCGCCAGGTGCCGAGTCGATACGTGTCGCCGTCCCGATCACGCACCACCAGCACGTACTGCGCCGTGGGGTTGGTGTACTGCCCCCGGTACTCACAGCGCATCTGGATCTGGGTACCCCAGGGCTTGGCGCTAAGGCTGGCGACGGCGCTCACCGGTACCCCGCCGACCGCCTGCAGGGACACCCCCGGCGGCGCGGGCGGCGTGGTGTCGCGCATCGCGAACCCGGCGCCGAGCACACCCAGACACGCCGCGACCGCTCCGGCCGCGACCGCGACCCGCCAGCGGGACACCCGACGCCCCCGGCGCACCGCCCGCAACAGCGAGTCCAGCAGAACCGGTGGTGGTTCCTCGGTCTCCCCCTCCGCGGCGGCCACCTGGTTGGGCGTCAGTCGGGCCAGCAGCCCAGGGATGCCGGCCGAGCAACTGACTGCCTGTGCGCACGGGGGGCACACCTCCAGGTGCGTCTCGTACCGCTGACGCTCCTCCGGATCCAGGGCACCGAGGAGGTAGGCGGCGTCGTCCCGCAGGAACGGGCAGGTCATGCAGTCACCCCCATCTCCTCCAACGCGAGCTTGAGCGCCCGCAGGGCGTAGTGCGTACGCGACTTGACAGTGCCAGGTGGGATCCCCAGCCGCTCGGATGCCTCGGCAACGCTGCACCCACGGTAGAAGCACTCCACGAGCACCTGACGGTGGGCCAGGCTGAGCCTGCGCAGTGCCTCGGCGACCAACCAGGACTGCACCGCGGCCTCGGCGGTGTCAGGACCCGCCACATCCGGGAGTTGATCTGTCACCACCTCTGGTCGAACACTGCGTGCCCGCCACTCGTCGATAAGCAGGTTGCGTAGGGTCCGGAACAGCCAGGCCCGGGCCGAACCTCGAGCCGGATCGAGCACCTCGGGATGCCGCCACGCACGTAACAGGGACTCCTGTACGGCGTCCTGCGCGCGGCCCCGGTCCCCACCGGTGAGCCGAAGCGCGTACGCCCACAGCGCGGATGCGTGCTCGTCATGTAGCGCCCGCATGAGCTGTGCCTCTGACGCCACCGGCGACCACCTCCCGCTCAGGTAGAACACGCTGTGCGGGCACCAGAGGTTCAGCCCGGTACCCCCGACCGGACGGTCCGGCCGACGGAACGGCCCGGCCGGGTCACCCTGCCAGTGACTGCGATCACTGTCCAGAATCGTGGTCTGACGCGTTGGGGTGCGCTGGTCTGCTCTGTCGGATCGGCTGGCAGGATGACGGGTATGCTGCCCGACGATCTGGACCGGCAACTCGCCGAGGTGCGGGACTCGACCCGCCGACTACTGGCGGCTCTGAACTCGCTCACCGATGCCGAGGCGCGCCGTCCGTCCCTACTTCCCGGCTGGACGAACGCGCACGTGCTCACCCACCTGGCGAGAAATGCCGATGGGATGGCCGGCACGCTTGACGGTGCGTTGCGCGGGATCGTGGTGCCGATGTACCCCGACGGCGACACCGGGCGGGACCGTGACATCCAGGCCGGTGCGGGCCGGGGTGCGGTCGCGCTGGTGGCCGATCTGAACGATGCGGCCGGGTGGTTGGACGACGTCTGGTCGCGGATGCACACCGATGCCTGGCAGCGCCTGGTCATCCCCCGGATGGGCGAGATGCCGGCCTGGCAACTGTTGCGGGCCCGCTGGCGGGAGGTCGAGATCCACCGGGTCGACCTGGACCTGCCACCCGCCCGTGATCACACCCCGGCTTCCTGGCCGGAGGGCTTCGCCGGTTACCTCGTGTCACACCTGGTGGAGGCGGGGCTGGCCGGCCGGCTGCCCACCGACCGTTCACTCGACATGGTCGCCACCGACACAGGCGAGCGTTGGTCGGCCGGCGCCGGTTCGCACCACACCGAGGTGTCCGGCCCGGCGTGGGCGCTGGGCTGCTGGCTCGCCGGGCGCCCCGCGCGGGTCGGGGACGCACTGACCGGCGAACTGCCCGACCTCGGCCCCTGGGGCTGAGTGCCGGAGGTTCACCGCGGCTCAGAACGCCTGACACGATGTGGTTCGGCCTCCGGAGCCGGCACCCGGGCGGATGGTCTCAGGGCGGCCGACGAGCGCGTACCGGAGTGGTACGCGCGACGACGACAACGCCTGCGAGCCGCCGGCTGGGCTGGCGAGCCAGACAGTCATCATGTTGAAGCGTTCTTGGGCAGTGGCGTCGGGTGGGCACCCGATGGCCACAACCGGATGTGGCCGCCCGCGGCTCGGTCTGGCACTGCTCAGCGCTTCCGGCCGACTCCGCACAGCGCCGGGATCGGACCCTGGCTCCCGCCGGTGCGCAAACCTGTGACGTCGACCAGGCCAGGCTCGACCAGGTCGAACCCGTCGAAGAGTCGCTCAATCTCGGTCCGACCCCAGCGCACCCCGGTCACCGGGGCGGTGGAGTCGGCGTAGAGGGCCTCAGCCTGGTCAAGATCGATCAGTGCGACGTCGCCGGTGACGGCGACCGAGATCGCCATGTGGCTGCCTGCGGCGATCGCCTGCCGGAACGAGGTGACGATCCCCAGTCCGGCCTCGTACGGGATGAAGTGCAACACCGCGAAGAACAGCACCCCGACCGGCTGGTCGAGGTCGAGGTGGCCGCGCAGTGCTGGATCGGACAGGATCTTCGAGGGTTGCCGCAGGTCATGCTGGATCGTGACGATTCCGGGGAGTCCATCCCAGGCGCCACGGCTGTGCTCGATCAGCACCGGGTCGTTGCCCACATACACGACCCGGGCGTCGGGACACACCTGGCGGGCTGCCTCATGCACGCTCGGGGAGGTTGGCATGCCAGCGCCCAGGTCAAGGAACTGTCGCACGCCCGACTCCGCCATGAACCGCACCGAGTTCTCCAGGAACCTCCGGTTGGCCAGCGCCACCTCCCGGATGCCGGGGACCATCGCGAGTATCCGGTCGGCAACCTCGCGGTCGACCGCGAGGTTGTTCGTCCCGCCCAGGTAGTAGTCGTACATCCGCGCCACGCTCGGCGTGTCCTGGTCAGCGTCACTCACCGTCTGCCTCCATTGGTAGGCGAACGTCGCCGATGTGGTGGTTCCAACACCAATGGTAGCTATGTACCGGACAGTGCGCCCATACCGCTGCACATGAACACCTACCGCTGCAGCGATGACGGAGTCAACGAGCAGTCCCAGCGCATCGCGGGCCCCTCCGGACAGGTCACGCGAGCAGTACGCAGGACACACACCTGAAGCGTTAAACTGCAATTTGAACCATTCTGAGGAGAACGCGTGGATTATCGGAAACTCTCTTTGACCGGTCCTGAAGTGTCCCGCATAGCACTCGGCACGATGACGTTCGGCGCGGAAACCGACGAAGATTCGGCCAGGTTGATTCTGGACGAGTTCATGACCGCTGGCGGCAGGCTGATCGACACCGCCGACGTGTACTCCGACGGGATTTCCGAGGAGTGGATCGGGCGCTGGCTGCGTGCGGATCCATCACGCCGCGAGCGGGTGGTGCTGGCTACCAAGGGTCGGTTCGCCGTCT
>DATCXL010000426.1:0-3227 GCA_036565825.1 Mycobacteriales bacterium | reverse complement strand
GCGGTTTCCATGACCAGGTCGATGCGTACGCCCCGGTCGGCTGCGCGTCGGAGTTCGTTGACTACTTCGGCGACGCCGTAGGTGGCGAAGCTGACAACGAGCAGGGTGGAGTGGGCTTCACGGATGAGCTGCACGGCGACGGCGCTGGTCAGCCGTACCGGCACCGCGCCGGTCCTCGGACCGCTGACGACGACGTCGGTGCGGCGCTGGCGCTCGATAGCGTGAACCGCCGCGGCGGATCTCAGCGCCAGAGCGAGGGCGGGGCCCGTGGGGCGCGGTTCGGCGGCCTGCCAGGCCGACGTCAGGGCTGAGGCGAGTGGACCGACCGCGTAGCCGGGTGCCGCGTCGATGAGCCGGGCACCCAGTCCGGCCTCGGGGGCGGTGCAGGCGTCGAGTACGCCGGCCCAGGCGTGGACGTGCTCGGAAGGCAGCCGCCGGGCCAGCCAGGCGACGGTACCGACCAGATCCCGCTCCGACCCGGCACCGCTCCCTTCGGACCGGCCATGCCGGCTCGATCCGTCGCTGGAGTTGGGGCTCATCCGAGGAAGAAGCCGGACCCGTCGCCGGCGAGAGTGTCGACGAGTAGGGCCCGGTCGAGGTAGTGGTTGCCGCGTTCGCAGGAGGTTTCTGCGGCGAACAGACACACGTGGCAGGCCGCGCCATATAGGCGGCCGTGCACCCTCGGGTCGTGTTCGGCGCACAGCGGGTCGGAGCTGCACAGCCGGGCGGCGTCGAGGGCCTGCTCGACGAGCGGGCCAAGCCGATCGGGCCGCCCGAGCGAGACCAGCCCGCCGAGGGTGCCCTCGCTGTCACGGGCGGCGGTGTAGAGCAGAACGCCGGCCATCGGGTCGGATCCGGTGCGGGCGTAGACGCGTTCACCGATGCCTGAAGCGCCATAGCCGCATTCCAGTGCGAACTGGCGGATCAGTACGTGGGCGAGGGTGTGCAGCAGCAGGTAGCGCGCACCCGGCCATTCCCCCGGCGGCAGCCGGCGGGCCGCCCGCCACTGCTCGTGGGCCCGAATGAGCAGGCGCTCGCGGGCCCGCACCTGCGGTCGGCGTTCCCAATCGGCCAGTCGATCCTCGGACAACCGCAGGAAGATCCCCTCGCCTCGGGTCTCCGCGCAGGGCACCCAGGTCTCCCCGCCGTCGGCGAGGCGAACCCGCCGGGCGTCGGGGGTGCGTTCGACCTGCCATTCGGGGGCATCGATGCGGGTGAACCCGTAGAGCGCGGACACCTGGCGCAGTCGGGGCACCAGTACCACCCGATCCAGCCAGCCGTCGGTGCCCGGCGGCGCGGGGGCCCGCCGGGTGGTGAAGTCCGGTGAATCGGCGTCGGCGTCGCGGGTGAACTGCTGCCACTCGGGGGTGCGCAGGTCGGTCTCGTCAGTGTCGTCGTCCCCGCCGTTCTCGGCATGGTGGGCGACCGCGGCGAGCACCGCGTCGACGCCGTAGTGCACCACCGCCGGCCAGGACGCCATTGTGGGCAGCACGGCGCGGGCCGTCGGTTCGTCTAGCCGTGCGAGCACCTCCAGGCCGCCGGACCAGTGCGCGGCGACCAGCCGGCGCAGCTCGTCGCGGTCGGGAGGCAGGCTGAAGGCGGACAGTTGCATGGCGAACCAGGTGTTCGTCGCGCCCAACGCGATGGTGCGGGTGGGCTCCCCACACTCGTCGAACACGCCCAGGTGGGGGTGGTACCCGCGGCAGGCCGGCAGGCGGCGGGCGGCGGCCAGGCCGAAGGCCTCGGCCATGCTGCGGGAGGCCTCGCAGCTACACGTGACGAACAGGTTGGCGACCTCGCCGGTGCTGCCGCGTTCCTGCATGGTCAGGGTGTGTCCGGGCCCGGGGTCCGCTCCGCGATGGGCGAAGTACAGCCAGGGGAAGTCGTCGAGGTGCCCGCGTTCGCAGGCCAGCAGGAACCGGGCCGGCACGGCCACCGGTCGCCGGTTGCCCTGCCCGTGGCAGTTGTGCACGTACCGGGTCCGGTCCGGGGCGAACGGGTTGTCCAGCAGGTCGAACATCCCGGCGTTGGCCGGGGCGAGCACGTTGCACTGGGTGCGCGAGCATCGCAGCCAGCGGGGGAATAGTCCTACCGGGACGCCGATGCGGGCCCACTCGGCGCTGGGGTCACGAGTTTCGGGCACGTACGGCGGAGTGCGTAGCGCCTCGACCTGCCCGCCTAGCTTCGACCGCACCGCGGCGAGCAGCCGGCGTTCCTCGATCTTCTCCGAGTGGGTGTGGTCCCAGTGCCGCAGACCCATGATGACCACCGACAGGTTCGGCAGGTCGGCCAGCGCACCCACGCCGAAGGTGTGCAGGAGCTGGTTCTGCCGCAGTTCGCCGACCCGCGACGGGGGCCGCCGGGGCGCGATCATCGACCGCCCCCCGGGATGCCGGCGGGTAGGGCGGGTGGGGCCGCGTAACCAGGCTCGTCGACCTCGACGCGCCCGGAGTTGGGTATCAGCAGCAGCCGGATACCCGGTTCGACGTCGCGCAGCGAGGTAGGACAGGACGCCTGGGTCCACGGCCCGGCCTCCGGTCTGGACAGCAACGCCCCAACGTTGACGTTGCCGGCCTGGCGGTCGTAGGCCAGGATCCGGCCGGGCAGGCGTCGTTCGGTGGCCCACCAGTCCAGGCGGGCGTCCAGGCCACGTTGGACGTCGCGTTCGGTGTCGTTATCGGCGGCTACCTGCCGGGCCCGGCGGCTCAGGTACCGCACCACGTGGTCGGCCAGTGCGGAGTACCGGTCGAAGTCCTGCGCCCGCACGTTGCCGTTGTACTCGTCGCGCAGGTGACGGACCAGCGCCACCAGCACCCCGGTCAGCCCCCGGTCCAGTGCCCGGTCGGCGAACGGGGTTACCGACAGCGCCTCCACTCGCCGGTACACCGTGGCGTGGAAGTGTTCGAAGGTCTCGTAGTGCGACAGGTCCCGGGGCCGGGCCCAGTTGAACACGGTGAGCACCAGCCCAGGCGCGCGCCGGCCGACCCGGCTGGTGGCCTGGATGTACTCCGCGGTGGACTTGGGCTGGTTGGCCACCACCATCAGGCCCAGCCGGGAGATATCCACCCCGACCGCGATCATGTTCGTGGCCAGCAGTACGTCCAGTGGTCGCCGCTGGCCTGCGACCCGGGGGGCGAACGGCACGGCCAGGTGGTCGAGGATCTTCGGGATGTCCGCCGAGGACAGCCGCGAGGTCAGCTCCGCAAGCATCGGGTCGTACCGGCGGG
>DATCXL010000403.1:0-3083 GCA_036565825.1 Mycobacteriales bacterium | reverse complement strand
TAAGGGCGTGATCAGGATGGCCAGGGTGGTTCGTGCCCGGCACCCCACCCAAACCCCCTGGCCGGGGGACGATCGGCAAACACCGTGGAGTCAACCGTCTAGCCTGTGGACAAGTGTCGTGACCGCCGCCGTGCACGTCGGCGCGCGACAGCGTGGCTGTCCGCACGGTCAGAACGAACACGGATTCCCCACGGTGTCGACCCTGCGTCCGGTGCGTGCGAGGGTTACGCACAGGACATGCACAGGCTGTGGACAGCGATGTGGACAACGGTGTGGAAAACGTGGGCACACGGCCGCGTTCCCCCCTGGTCGCCACGGCGCGGGAGGGAGTGTCGGCGTGCCTGACGAGCCCAGGAATGGCACCACACCACTGGAGACACTGTGGGCACACGCCATCGAAGGTCTCGCCGACAGCGCGGTCACCGCCCAGCACCGGGCCTGGCTTCGGCTGACCCGACCGCTCGGTCTGGTGGAGGACACCGCGCTGCTGGCAGCGCCCAACGAGTTCGCCAAGGACGTGCTGGAGACCCGGCTGCGGATGCTCATCACCACGGCGCTGAGCCGCGAGCTGGGTCGGGAGATCCGGGTGGCGGTCACGGTCGAGCCGCAGCCGGTCACAGAACCGCCGCTGTCCGGTGAGTCGGACATGCCCCGGCCGCACCCCCAGTCGTCGTGGGGGACCGTGGACAGCCGGACCCCGACCCGCACCGAACCGGCTCGGCTGAACCCGAAGTACACCTTCGAGACGTTCGTGATCGGCTCCAGCAACCGGTTCGCACACGCTGCCGCGGTCGCGGTCGCCGAGGCCCCGGCCAAGGCCTACAACCCGCTGTTCATCTACGGCGACTCCGGGTTGGGTAAGACCCACCTGGTGCATGCAATCGGGCACTACGCGCAGCGGCTGTTCGGCGGGGTACGGGTGCGCTACGTCAGTTCCGAGGAGTTCACCAACGACTTCATCAACTCACTGCGGGACGACAAGATGCAGGCGTTCCAGCGGAGACATCGGGATCTGGACATCCTCCTCATCGACGACATTCAGTTCCTGGAGCGGGCGGAGCGGACCCAGGAGGAGTTCTTCCACACCTTCAACACCCTGCACAACGCCAGCAAGCAGATCGTGATCACCTCCGACCGGCCACCCAAGCAGCTGTCCACCCTTGAGGACCGGCTGCGCACCCGGTTCGAGTGGGGCCTGATCACCGACGTACAGGCACCCGACCTGGAGACAAGGATCGCGATCCTGCGTAAGAAGGCCGCGCAGGAACGGCTGAACGCGCCGCCGGACGTGCTGGAGTTCATCGCCAGCAAGATCCAGAGCAACATCCGGGAGCTTGAGGGCGCGCTGATCCGGGTCACCGCGTTCGCCAGCCTGAACCGTCAGGGCGTCGACCTGTCGCTGGCCGAGATCGTGCTCAAGGACCTCATCCCCGAGTCGGGCGGGCCCGAGATCACCGCGGCCACCATCATGGCGACCACCGCCGAGTACTTCAGCATCAGCATCGACGACCTGTGCGGGTCGTCGCGCAGCCGGGTGCTGGTGACCGCGCGGCAGATCGCCATGTACCTGTGCCGGGAGCTGACCGACCTGTCGCTGCCGAAGATCGGCCAGAACTTCGGCGGCCGTGACCACACCACGGTCATCCACGCCGACCGCAAGATCCGGTCGCTGATGGCCGAACGTCGGTCGATCTTCAACCAGGTGACCGAACTGACCAACCGGATCAAGATCCGGTCGCGCCAGTGAGGTCCCCGACGACAGCCGTGGTCACCCACGGTCACCCGATGTCGCCGGTCGAGGGGTCCTTTCGGGTCCTGAACCGGCTCTCAGCACACTCCGTACACAACAGACATACCTGCTGTGCACAACCTGGGGATAACCCTGTGGAAACTGTGGACAACCAGTGGACAACTCAGGGGTCACCTGTGCACAAGTTGGGGACAACGAAGGCTGTCCACAGGGAGCCAAGGTTTTCCCCAGCGCCGTCCACAGTCTGTCCACAGGGTCACCACCCCCTCTGACCTGCGAAAAGAGGGGTTATCCACAGTATCCACAACCCCGAAGACGATGACTCTTTAGATCAATCAATGAACACGAACGACAAAGACGGGCAGCGCGGTTCCGGAAAAAACCCGGCCGCCGGACCGGTCGGAAGGCGAGCAGACGGATGAAGTTCCGGGTCGAGCGAGAGGCCCTTGCCGAGGCCGTGGCGTGGACGGCGCGCAGCCTTCCACCGCGTCCGGCGGTACCGGTTCTCGGCGGTGTCCTGCTGGAGGTCACCGACACCAACCTGTCCGTGTCCGGCTTCGACTACGAGGTGTCCACCCAGGTGGACCTGCTGGTGCACTCGTCGGAGCCGGGCCGGGCCCTTGTCAGCGGCCGGCTGCTGGCCGACATCACCCGCGCACTGCCGTCCCACCCGGTCGACGTGGCGGTGGACGGTCCCCGGGTGACGATCAGTTGCGGCAGTGCGCGGTTCACCCTGCCCACCATGCCGGTGGAGGACTACCCGTCACTGCCGTCGATGCCGGCCACCGTCGGCACCATCCCCAGCGACCTGTTCGCCGCCGCGGTGCACCAGGTCGCACTGGCGGCCGGGCGCGACGACACGCTGCCGATGCTCACCGGCGTCCGGATGGAGATCGAGGACGAACGGCTGACCCTGGCGGCCACCGACCGGTACCGGTTGGCGGTGCGGGAACTCACCTGGAAGCCGGAACAGGCCGGCATGAGCCAGGCCGTGCTGGTTCCCGCCCGCACCCTGGCCGAGGCCGCCAAGACGCTGGCCTCCGACGGTCCGGAGATCACCCTGGCGTTGTCCGACGGAGGTGCCGGCGAGGGCATCATCGGTTTCGCCGGACCGGGCCGACGCACCACCACCCGGTTGCTGGACGCGGAGTTCCCGCGGTACCAGTCGCTGTGGCCGGCAGAGTTCTCCGGTGCCGCCGAGGTGCCCGTCGCCCCGCTGCTCGAGGCGGTCAAGCGGGTGGCCCTGGTGGCCGAGAGGGGCACTCCGGTGCGGTTGGCCTTCGAAGAGTCGGCGGTCACCCTGTCGGCCGGTGGCGACGACGAGGGACGGGCC
>DATCXL010000391.1:0-3038 GCA_036565825.1 Mycobacteriales bacterium | reverse complement strand
CAAGGGCTGGCTGC
Organism: Mycobacteriales bacterium; assembly: GCA_036565825.1. Lineage (GTDB taxonomy): Bacteria > Actinomycetota > Actinomycetes > Mycobacteriales > DASULA01 > DASULA01. Next base: position 3,024 of record DATCXL010000391.1, on the reverse strand, counting down.
TGGTCGACGTGTCCAACGAACAGGGCCGGTGGGTCGACGTCCCCGGGCTGGCCAGAAACCTGATCCAGGCCATGGACGTCCACGACGGCGGCGTTCTGGAACTTACCGACTCGCCTACCGTGATCACTTCTGCTCGGGTGGACGAGTTGGCCGAGGTGATCTGCGACCCGCGGCGGAACGGCCTTGTCTTCGTCGCCGGGACAGGTCATGAACTGTCCTTTGATCCGTTCGTGCGGCAGGTGGGGCGGTGGACCCGGCAGGTGCTCGGGCAGGCCGAGACGGTGGTGCTCGATCCAGATGCGACCACGGCGTTCACGCAGGCGATGGGCACCCACGGGGTCCAGCCGTGGACGCTGCGGACCTTCCGACCCGACGTTGACCCCGCGCGCGACGGCGACGAACTACGGCACCGCTTCATCACCACCAAACGGTTGGCTCGCGCCGACGACAGGGACACGGTTCGGCTACTCGGCCGGATTGCCCGTGGGCACGCTGCCGCGCGAACCCTGCCGGCCGAGGTCACGAGCGTCGCCCACGCCCTTACCCGGGTTGAGAACCGCTACGTCATCGATGCCATCACCCCACAACAGGACACGGTCACGCTCTCCGAGACGCCGGATCTGGGACACGGTGTCGTGCGTCAGCCGGACCCCGAGGTCCTGGATACCGGACAGTTCGGCGATGTCGCGGCAGAAGCCGCCAGCTACCTGGCCCAGATCGGACTCGCCAAGCAGATTCTCGGCCTCGATTCCCTGGATGCCGAGAGCCTGCGTGGCCTGGCCCAACGGGCCGCCACAGCCGTTGACGCGGTCGCGCTCGACAACGTGACCCGACAACTGGACGCCCAGCAGGAACGCATCGAACGGCTTGAAGCGGAAAAGAATGCCCTGACCGAACAACTCGAAGAGGCTGAGCTCGCCCACGCGATCACCGATGAGGAGCGGACCGGTCTCGAAGACCAGGTCCGGTGGCTTCGGCGCCGACTGAGGGAACGAGAGGACTTCGAGGGTGCGTTCGCGCCCATGCCCAGCGAGGAGATCACCCAGTACCCGACCGACCACAGTGAACTGATGGACCGGCTGCCGGAACTTGAGCGACTCGGAATCGTGTTCACCGGCGACCGCAAGGAGTGCCTCAGACTGGACGAGGTGGACCCACTCGGCCGTACCGCGCGGGTCGCCTGGGAGGCTCTGCTCGTGCTGGCCGACTACCTGCGGGCACGACACGGCGGTGAATGGGATGGCGGGGTTAACGAGTATCTCGAACAGACCCCTGCCGGTTACCGCAAGATGTCCGCGAAGAAGCACGCGCCCACCGAGACAGGCATCACCATGCGCCGGTTCGGTGACGAGCGGGTGTTCCCGGTCCCCACGACGGTCTCGCCAGATGGCCTGGCCGTGATGGCCGCGCACTTCAAACTTGGCCGCCTCGGGAGGAACGACCCTCGGCTGCACTACCTCGACGACAGCACGGGAACCGGCAAGGTCTATGTCGGATACATCGGCGCGCACCTGACCAACACGCACACGAACTGACCACAACCGAACAGTGGGGGATTTCGTATGGCGAGCAGCAACAGGGACCGGGTGGGGCGCGGGTTCGAACTCCTGTCCGACGGGTTGGCGCCGTTCGTGGACACCCGGATGTCGTTGGCCTTCGCCCAGCACGGCGGCGACTGGATCGCCGTGATCACCGCCCGGGACACCGCCCAACACGGCACCACCCGGGTGCTGAACCCACGCGACCCGGCCCTGCAACTGCGCATGATCACCGAGGAGTGGCGGGTCTTCAAGGACGCCATGTCACGCGCGCAGCAGTCCTTCGCCTCCGAACTGCGCGACACCCGCAACCGGTGGGCGCACAACGAGACGTTCACCAACGACGACACCTACCGCGCCCTGGACTCGATGGAGCGGCTGCTCACCGCCGCCGGCGCGACCACCCAGGCCGACCAGGTGCGCCGGATGCGGGTGGACCACCAGCGCGAGGTGTACGAGGCCGAAACCCGGCGGATGACCCGGAAGCAGGACAGCGGCATCCACGCCGTCGGCCAGGGCCTACGGCCCTGGCGGGAGGTGCTCGCCCCACACGACGACGTGGCCACCGGCAACTTCTCGGCCAGCGAGTTCGCCGCCAACCTGCACCTGGTCGCCCGGGGCGAGGGCGGCGAGGAGTATGTGGACCCGGTGGAGTTCTTCCGCCGCACCTACCTCACCGAGGGCCTGCGGGACCTGCTGGAACGGGCGGTCCGCCGGGTCACCGGCGACGCCAACGCCAAGCCGATCGTCAACCTCCAGACCAACTTCGGTGGCGGCAAGACCCACTCCATGCTCGCCCTGTGGCACCTGTTCAGCGGCACCCCGGTGCCCTCGCTCGGCCGTGAGGTGGCCGAACTGGTCGCCGGCCGGACCCTGCCCAAGGCGGTCCACCGGGTCGCTCTGGTCGGCCAGGACATCTCCCCGAACGGGTCGGTCAAGGACGACGGCACCACCGTCCGCACCATGTGGGGGGAACTGGCCTGGCAGCTCGGCGGGCGGGACGGGTTCGACCTGGTCGCCCGGGACGACAGGACCGGCACCAACCCCGGCGAGGCGCTGCGCACCCTGCTCAGCCGGTACGCGCCGTGTCTGATCCTGATCGACGAGTGGGTCGCCTACGCCCGGCAACTGTGGGGCCGCGAGGACCTGCCGGCCGGCACGTTCGACACCCAGTTCACCTTCGCCCAGGCGCTCACCGAGGCGGTCACCACCGTGCCCGGCGCGATGCTGGTCATCTCCATTCCGGCCTCGCACGACCCGGACCGGGACGGCGAGTCCGGCGGGTCGGCCATCGAGGTCGGCGGGCCGAACGGGCAGGAGGCCCTGCAACGGCTCCAGAACGTGGTCCGCCGGGTGGCCGACCAGTGGCGGCCGGCCAACTCCGAGGAGTCCTTCGAGATCGTCCGCCGCCGACTGTTTACCGAACCCTCCGCGCAGGCGCGGTCCGAGATCGCCGCGGTGGCCCGGCAGTTCGCCCAGTTCTACG
>DATCXL010000386.1:0-7933 GCA_036565825.1 Mycobacteriales bacterium | reverse complement strand
GGAGCGTCAAGGACCAGCCGCTGAGCACCACCGACCCGGCCGGCCGGAAGTCCACCACCGTCTACGACGACGCGGGCAGGGTGACCGACACCTACGGCCCAGCGCCCACGTCCTGTTTCACCGGCCAGGTGCCGACCGCCGGCGCGGTCAGGACTGCCACCTCCCCGACAGCCGCTGATGGCACCCAGATCATCACCGAAACCGTCTACGACACCGCCGGTCGGGCCGTGGCCACCCGGGTCGGGACCGATCAGTGGACATGCACCAGCTACGACCAACGAGATCGGCCGGTGTCAGTGGATTACCCGGCCTTCGGGGGGCAACCGGCGCGGACGGTCACCACCGACTACGCCGTGGGCGGTGACCCGCTCACCAGCCGGACCGCCGACACCGCGGGGTCAACCACCACCGTGGTGGATCTGGACGGGCGGGTCGTCTCCTACACCGACGTGTCTGGGGCCACCACGACCACCGTCTACGACCAGGCTGGCCGGGCTATGTCCTCGACCACCACGGTGGGAGCCTCCACCAGCACGGTGGCGTTCACCTATGACGATGCCGGTCGGGTCACCTTCCAGTCGTTGGACGGTCAGACCGTGGCCACCCCGACCTACACATCGGCTGGGGAACTTTCCACGGTGGCGTATGGGAACTCCACGTCCCTGTCGGCCGTGTCCCGTGACGACGCGGGGGCGTTAACCTCGGTGGCATGGGCGTTGGGTGGGGGTAAGACGGTGACCGATACCGTTACCCGGTCCAGGGCCGGGCGAGTGCTCACCGACACGGTCGATGACACCGGTGTGACGGCGGCGTCGTACTCCTACACCTACGACACCGCCGGACGACTCGCCTCGGCCACCATCCCGCATCACCAGCTCACCTACCACTTCGACCCGTCCGGTGGGTGCGGGGCCGCAGCCGGTGCGGGGACTAACACCAACCGCACCAGCACAAGGTAGCAATCGCAGTGACAGCAGCTGCCTTCATAGTGCCAGGGCGGGCGCCGCCGTTTGTGCGTATCGCGCGTACCGCCTCGTACGGATAGCGCGAGCGGGAAGCGGTCTGCTGAAGTCCGTCAAGGCAACACGTGCAACCGTTTGGCTTGCAGGTCGTCTATGGACAGGATGAGGTGCCGTCCGCGCCCCAACGAGTTCTGGTGCAACGAGGCTCACGAACGGAGAACGACAGTATCGTGGTCCAATGAACAAGGGCAGACGGGGGTATCAATCAAACCTCGAAAACGGCCATCGAGGAAGCAACGGTCACGTGGAACTTCCTATCAATCATCGGCCGCCATCAAGGTGGACGCGATGGCGCTAGATCTGGACAATTGGCCTGAAGAGGGTCGAGTGGGCGTCATCCGTGATGGAGAGTACGTTGGGTGGCTCATCCTGCTTGTCGAAGAGGACTGCGATAACTGGCAGGTCTTTATCTCGGACCCACAGAGTAAGCCGCCGGGGAGCCATGGGGTCGACTTCTGGTTTTTCGACAGAGAAGGCCTGATTCGCTCGCTGGGTGAGTGGCGGCCGACATGGGTCGAAAAGCCGCAGGACGCGAGGCTGGAGAAAAAGTACTTCGGTATACGAGCGACTTTCCGACGCGGACCACACCATGATGCGTAGCACGTCTTACGGCGCCTTGGCTTGGACAAGAGCGTCGCAGCGGTTTATGGTTCCCGCGCCGTAACCGGGTCCAGCGAAAGACCGCCGAGGTACTGGAGACCTCCCAGTCCACGGTCAGTCGCGGGTCACCCGGCTGACCCCCCTGTCCTGCCCGGCGCTCTGACCAACTACGTCCCCTCGGCAACTGCATCCTGGATGCCACCAGAGCACTCGCACAGTGCGAATCATCCACGCCTGGTCGAGCGTATGTTGCGGAGCCCGACGCGGTCGCTCCATCGACGTCGTGGCGTACCTGAACATCCACGCCTATAGCATCATCCGCGGTGGCACAGGTATCACCGCCGCTGTCACACGTTCGGGGGGACGGCGGGAGTGACTCTTCTGGGTGCGGCGTGGGGTGTGATATCTGTTCGAGGACGTGGTTACCGTGGCGGGCGCTGCCCATTGGGCCGGTCCGACCCGGGAGCCGACCCCAAGCCGTGCAGGAGTTGCGAAAGGTCCCGATCCTATGCCGCTGAACCCGCCCGTCCACGTATCTGAAATAGGCACGAAGGGGACAGGTTGGCTGCCCCCACGCCCCGATCTGAGGGACTACACCCCGGACAGTCCGGTGCCACAGATGGTGGCCGGGAAGACCCTGGCCGAGACGCCGCCCAGCAAGGCCGACCTGCGGCAGTGGTTCCCTGCGGTGTACGACCAGGGGCAACTGGGATCATGTACCGCGAATGCGGCCGTGGGCGTCCTGGAATACCTACAGAACAAGGCCTACAACCTGCCCAAGCAGTCCATGTCCCGAATGTTCGTCTACAAGGCGTCGCGAAATCTGCTCGGCGTCACCGGAGACACCGGCGCCTACCTACGCACGGCCATGGGCGCCATGGTGTTGCTCGGAGCACCCCCGGAGAAGTACTGGCCCTACACGGTGAACACCGACCCGTCGGCCGGAAAGACCTTCGACGAGGAGCCAACGTCGTTCGTGTACTCGGTCGCGGACAACTTCGAGGGCCTCACCTACTTCTGCCACGACCCGATCTCGGCCAAGGTCCCGACCGACGCGGTGCTGGGCAGCATCAAAAAGTGGATCGCCAGTGGGTGGCCGGTGATGTACGGCTTCTACGGGGTCAATTCGTTCGAGTCGACCGACACCCCGGGCTCCTTCCCGTACCCGGGCCCGAACGAGCAGGCCCAGTGGGGACACGCCGTGGTCGCGGTCGGGTTCGACGACAGCAAGGAGATCACCAACACCCGTTACAACGTGACCACGACCGGCGCACTGCTGATCCGCAACTCGTGGGGAGCCGAGTGGGGTGACCAGGGTTACGGGTGGATGCCCTACCGGTACGTGCTGGACTCGTTGGCCACCGACTTCTGGTCGTTGACGTCGAACAACCACGCCGACACCGGCGCGTTCGGCCTGACCTGAAACCGGCGCACCCAGGGGCGGCCTGACCACCCCGACCACCGCGGACGCCCCGGAGATACGGCCCGAACCCGCCGGATACGGTTCGGGCATGAGGTTCCAGTCGGGCCAGACCGTGATGCGTCGGTACTTTCGCGGCGAGTACCCGACCTGGGTGCAGGCCGCGCGGGTACTCGCCGACGACGACCGCGGCCTGCTGCTGTGGGTGCCGGTCGGGGCCGGCTTCGCCTGCCGGGTCGACGCCGCCGGTCAACCGCTCCGGGAGTCGGCGCTCGATGTCGTCGCTGCCGCCCCGCTGGCGTCCAGGCCGTGGGAGCAGCACGACATCCTTATCCTGGTTCCGCCCGGGGTGGCCCACTCGGTGTGGTGGTTCTTCGCCGACGACGGGTTCCGCAACTGGTACGTCAACCTGGAGCAGCCCTCGGCCCGGTGGACCCACGGCGGCGTGAGCGGGCTGGACACCGTCGACCACGCCCTGGACATCGTGGTGTCGCCCGACCGAGCCTGGCGCTGGAAGGACGAGGACGCCTTCGCTCGGTGGACCGGGCAGCCGGGCTTCTGGACGGCGGTCGAGGCGAAGGCGATACGCGCCGAGGGCGAGCGGATGGTGGCCGAGATCGAGTCGGGCGGCTTCCCCTTCGACGGCACCTGGTGTGGATTCCGGTCGGACTCCGACTGGTCCCCACCGGTCCTTGCCATCCCGGCGTTGACTCAGGCGAGAATGATCGTCGATCATATTGGCTGATCATTTTTGTCATTCGATCATGTTTCCCGGAGGAAACATCCTTATGGCCCGGCAGAAGACAATGGCGATTCCTATGTTACCAATAGGTAGTTTCGTTTGTTAGGGCTGTCTTTCTCATTCCACGACGTGGTAGCAAGAGTGCCCCGTCGCTGGAATGGAGGAACCCCCTATGCGACGACTGTGGAAGATCGCCTATCTGGTCGTTCCCGCGAGTGCCGTCCTGCTCGTCGCCCCACCCGCGCAGGCGGCAACCGCGGTGGACTACGCCGCACTCGGTGACTCGTACTCCTCAGGGGTGGGTACGTCCGGCGCGACCGGTGACTGCCTGCGCAGCCCGCAGGGTTATCCGCAACTGTGGGTCAACACCCACGCGGTGTCCTCGTTCCAGTTCGCCGCGTGCAGCGGCGCCACCACCGACGACGTGCTGGCCAACCAACTCACCGCGCTCAACGCGGGCACCGACCTGGTCAGCATCACCATCGGCGGCAACGACACCGGCTTCGCCGACACCCTGACCACCTGCCAGTTGAACGGCGACTCGGCCTGCCAGACCGCGGTGAACAACGCTCGAACGGCGGCCACCACCACGCTTCCCGGAAAGCTGGACAACACCTACGCGGCCATCCGGTCACGCGCACCCAACGCGCGGGTGGTCGTGCTCGGGTACCCGCGACTGTTCGAACTGACCAGCAGTTGCGGGTTCTTCGGCCTGGACCTGTTCAAGCGCACCATCCTCAACCAGGGCGCCGATGATCTGGAGGCGGTCATCGCCGGTCACGCCGCCGCCGCAGGGTTCAACTTCGTGGACACCCGTGGGATCTTCACCGGCCACGGGGTGTGCGGAAGTTCGCCGTGGATCAACGGCTTCAACCTGTTCGACATCACCAGCTCGTACCACCCGAACACCAGCGGGTACTCCTCCGGGTACCTGCCGTCGCTGAACTCGGTGACCGGCTGACACGCCGCTGACACCAACTGACCGGCCTACCGGGTCACCGGATGCACTGCTAACCGGTGACCCGGTAGCGACCCACCATGCCGCCGGCAAGGTGCGCGCTCAGATGGCAGTGGTACAGCCAGTCACCCGGGTTGTCCTCGACGTACTCCACCGTGATGCCCTGTGCCGGGCCGATGGTCTGCGCGTCGGTACACGCGCCGTGGTCGGACCAGCGGTGTCCGTGCAGGTGGAACACCCGGAACTCGTCGCCCAGCGTGGCGATCCGCCAGCGCACCCGGTCGCCGACCGCGGCGGTGAACGTCGGGGTGTTGCCGAGGAACGAGAACCCGTTGAACGCCTCGAAGTCGACCGCCAGTCCGGGTACCTGGGTCGCGGCCAGACCGTGCTGGAACAACGCGAACTCTCGGTCCACCTCCGGTGTCGACCCGTCGGTCACCGCCAGGATGCCGAACATACCCAGCATCGCGCCAACCTCGGCCACCGGTTCGTGCCCGCCGGGGCGCGGGTCCCGGGCGACGGAGTGGTCGTGGTACACCCAGGTACCCACCGACTCTGGTAGGCACTCCCAGGTGTAGGTGTAGGACTGTCCGAACGGGACGGCTGTGCCCGGTCGATCCGGTTCGTTGGCGGTGAACGATCCGTCCGACTCGACGTTGTAACGCACCCCGTGCGCGTGCACGCTGTGCGGGAACCGGTAGTGGTTGTCGTTGTTGCGGAAGTGCAGCCGGATCACGTCACCGACCCGGCCACGCAGGATCGGCCCGGGCATGCCGGTGTTCGGTCCGGTGGCTGGGTTCGCCGGCAGCGGCGTGGTCCAGCCCGCGGTGTAACCGCGCAGCCCGATCGCCCAGTAGGTGGTCTGTTCGGGGGTGTACCGGGTGCCTGTCATCTCGTCCCGGCCGTTCGGCACGAGATTGTGCAGGAAGGACTCGGCCTGCACCCAGTACTCGCGGACACATCCGTCCGGTTCCTCCTGTGTCACCGGCAGACGGTAACCCGCGGACCGTGGCGCGGCGGCTGATCGGGCGCGGCGCGCCGGAGCATGCCGGCGTGTCGCGATCGACTCGTCACATGGCGGTGGCTGACCGCGTCGTGCCGTCAGCGTCCCGGCCCGTTCCACCCGCCCCGTCCTGCGGCACGCCGATGACACCGCCGCGCACCAGGTGGCGCATCGGAGCGACCACCGGCAGGTACACCGCGACACCGGCCAGCCCGCCGGTCACCAGTTGGACGAATCCCGGCTCGGTGACCGAACGCACCGCGACCACCGCGGCGACCAGCAGCGCGGTGCCGACCAGCGGCCGACCCAGCGGCGCCAGCCACGGATGCCAGGGCACCCCGGTCCGTGCCACCGTCGCGCAGAACACCGGGATCACCAGACAGACCGCCACCAGTGCGTGCGCCAGGGCCACCCCCCGGATCCCGTCCAGGTGGGCGCCGACGGTCAGCGTGGGCAGCAGTGCGACCAGCCACAGTCCCTGTAGGACCATGGTGGCTCCGCCGCGGCCGACGGCGACCAGGAAGTCATAGAGCAGTTCGGTCAGTACCCGGGCAAGCCCGAGCACGGCCAGGAACTGCAACGCCGCGGCCGAACCAGCCCAGCGCTGCCCGTACACCACGGTCACCGCCGGGTGGGCCAGCAGACCGAGTAGCACGCAGACCGGCAGGGTCGCCGCGGCCAGCAGCGCGGTGGAGCGGGCCAGCGCCGAGGTCAGTGCGACCGGGTCGTCCTGTAGTCGGGAGAACGCGGCAAGGGACACCCGGCGCACCGCGGTGGAGAACATGTTCACCGGCCAACTGGACAGGTTGAAGGCCTGCAGGTAGAGCCCCAGCGCGACCGGTCCGAGCAGTGGCCCGACCACCAGGTAGTCCACGTTGAGCATGCCGAACAACAGTAGGCTGGCGCCGGCCAGCGGCAGACCGAAGGACAGCAGTTCGCGGAACTGCGTCCGGTCGAATCCTGGCCGTGGCCAGATGGCCGCCAGCCAGAACAACAGCGCCGCGCTGAGCAGGTTGCCGGCCAGCCGCCCCCAGGCCAGACTCCACGCGCCGTAACCGCCGGCCGCCAGCGCGACGGTCAGCCCGGTCGACAACGCGAAGCTGGACAGGTCGACGGCCAGCCGCTGGCCCTGCCGGAAGTCACGGGTGAGCAGCGCGGCCGGGGTGGCGGTCACCGCGTCGATGAGTACCGACACGCACAGCAGGCGCACCACACCGGTCGCCTCCGGTGAGCCCATGGCCGAGGCGAACGGGCCGGAACCGGCCAGGCAGATGAGGTAGAGCACCGCGCTGGTGCCCAGGCTGATCGTGGTCACGGTGGGCGCGATCCGCCTGGGGTCACCCGGCCAGCGCACCAGAGCGAGGCTGGCGCCGAGTTCGTTCATGGACAGCACGGCGCTCAGCGCGACCAGCGCCACCGCGAACACGCCGAAGTCGGCGGGCACCAGTAGTCGGGCCAGCACGATGCCGGCGACGATGGTGCCCAGCCGGCCGACCACGTTGTTGAGCAGGCTGAACACCAGGCCGCGCCGCACCCGTCGGCCCAGGTTGGCCCGGCCGCCTTCGCCGTCCTGCCTGTCCCGGCTGTCAGGGCTGCTGTGGCTGCTGTGGCTGACGTGGTCGTCTGGCTGGGCACGTCGTGGATGGGTCTGCGGGTCGGTCTGTTGGCGGGCTGCGGGTTCGGGCACGGCAGCGTCTGACGCACCGTCGACCGTCACGTCCGTCCCCCCAGCACCGGCGGAGTGCGGCCGGTGTCCCCGATCGCGGGCACCCCACCGGCCCGCCAGGACCAGTATCGATGACCGGGGGCTTCGGGCGCCCGGGGTTGCGCACAACTGTGGAGGATGTGAGTTGCCGTGCCAGAACATTCTTCGCTGCCGGCGTGGCCGGGTCGGATCCCGGGCCGTGTGGGCGGGTCCTGCGGTATGAAGGAGCCTGACGGGGTGGGGGGATCCAGTGCATTCAGATGGGGTTCGCGGGAGGGGCCGGGGGCCACGACAGCGGTCCGTGCTGGCCGCCCTGCGGCGGCACCCGCTGCGCGCCGGGGCGGCCGGGATGACAACCCTGGTCGTGCTGTTGGCGGGGACGCTGTTGTGGGCGACCCGGATGGAGGGCGCGCCGGGTTCGGGGGCACCTGCGGCCGATACCCGACCGGGGCTGGGTCATCAAGCCGGGGCGGCCAGCGCGCC
>DATCXL010000364.1:0-3941 GCA_036565825.1 Mycobacteriales bacterium | reverse complement strand
CGCGCAGTACGCCGGGTTCGGCGAACAGCAACCCGTGGTCAAAGACCTCCAGTACCCCGGCCGCGACCCTCCGGGTGTAGTGCAACGGCGATCCGTCGGCGATGTTGGCCAGGTAGACGCCGTCGGGTCGCAGCACCCTGGCCACCTCGGCGAGCAGATCGGTGCCGGTCAGCGAGGCCGGCACCCGACCGGCGGCGAACGCGTCGACCACCACCACCTCGGCGCGGTCGGCGGCCAACCCGGCCAACCCGGCCCGGCCGAACTGCCCGCGCACCCGGATGCCGCTGGCTCGACCGATCGGCAGTACCTGACGCACCAGCGCGGTCAGGTCCTCGTCCGGCTCGAAGACCACCTGCCCGGATCCGGGTCGGGTGGCCGCGAGGTAACGGGGTAGCGCCAGTCCGGCGCCACCCACATGCACCACCCGCAACGGCTGGCCCGGGTCGGCCAGACTGTCGAGTACGTCGGCCATCCACCGCAGGTAGTCGAACTCCAGGTAGGTCGGGTCCTCGGTGTCCACATACGACTGGGGCACACCGCCGACGGACAGCAGCCAGCCGGACGGACGGTCGGCGTCCTGGAGTAGTTCGGCCTCGCCGGACCGCACCTGGTACCGACCCGGTCGGGCCAGGCCCGCGCGGTCACGCCCGGCCACGGTCAGCCGGTCCGGTCCGTGGTACCGGCCCGTTCCGGCGCCCGCACCACCTCGGCATTCATCCCGCCATCCTGTCAGCGCACCGGCCCTCGGCCAACCGTTCGGTCGACTCCGCCGTGTGGGCGGGCCTGGCGGGCGCGTCGGCCGAGCCTGCGAACAGGTGGAAACCATGCCGTATCCAGGTGCGGCGGTCACCGGCTTCTCACCATGCGGTGGCGCGCCACACCGGTTGGGAACCGGCCTGCGGGTCAGCGGGCGGTCAACCGCAGGAAGAGGAACCTCGGCCGGGTGGTCAGCGCCTGCCACACCTGCGCAGAACGTGTCTGTGCCTCGGGCAACGGCTGCGGTTCGCGCAGCACGTCGAGAGCGAATCCAGCCTCGGCCAGTGGCCCGAGCATCGCCTCCAGGGGTCGCCGCCAGAAGGTCATGGTGACCGGCAATCCATCCTTGAACCACATCTCCGACCACGGCTCGACCGCGAAGTAGTCGTCACTGCCGGACAGCTCGAACTCGCAGAACGGATGGTGCACCGTGACCACCAGCACCCCGCCCGGACGCAACACCCGCCGGAACTCCCCGAGTGGCCCGGACCAGTCCGGCAGGTAGTGCAACACCAGCGGAGCGAGCACGACGTCCACCGTGGCCGAGGACAGGAAACCCAACGGCTCGTCGAGGTCGGCGACATGCCAGTCCACCGGCGCGTCCGGGCCGACCCGGCGCCGGGCCAGCCCGACCATCCGTGGACTGGCGTCCACGGCCACCACCCGGGCGCCCCGGCCCACCAGTTCCCTGGTGTAGTACCCCGAACCGCAACCGGCGTCGAGCACCCGCAGTCCGGACACGTCCGGCAGCAGCGCCAGCGTGTTGGGCATCGCGTACAGCGAGTTGATCGGATTTCGGGCCACGTCCGCGTCATAGTGCACGGCCATCTCGTCATACGGATTCGTGGGCATTGCCCGATTATCCCGACAGGTGGTTGGCTTCGGGAAAACCGGGTCAGCGACCATCCATCATCGGTGGACCGCCCGGGCGCGCCCGCCCACCGATCCCTCCGACCCGAAACGTGAAGCCGTTTCCATTCCTACCGCGGATCTGCCGGGGCATGATCTACCGCACAACCGATCTCCGCGGCCCACGCCGCGCGGGATCACGAGAGGGAGGCAGGGCTGCGTTGAGCATTCTCGGCACCCGCGTCGTTCGCACGGAAGATCCGCTGTTCCTGACCAGGGGCGCGACCTACACCGACGATCTGGTCGACGAACGACTTGCCGGGGCGTTGTACGTCACATTCGTGCGTTCGCCGGTGGCGCACGCGAGGATATTGTCGGTTGACACCACCGAGGCGCTACGAGCGCCCGGAGTGGTCGCGGTGGTCACCGCCGCCGACCTGACCGACATCTCCCCGATCCCACCGATGTTGCCGATCTTCAATCAGCATATGGCCGAGCCGTTGCTCGCCAGCGACACCGTGCGCTACGTCGGAAACCCGGTGGCGGTGGTGCTCACCGAGCAGCGGTACCAGGGTGAGGACGCCGCCGAACTGGTCGTGGTCGACTACGACCCACTCCCGGCGCTGGTCAACCCGCGCGAGGCGGTGAGCGATGGCACCCTGCTCTTCGAGGGTGCCGGTACGAACCTGGTCACCGAATTCGGGCCCGCCGAGGGCCTCGACCCGCATCTGTTCGATGACTGCGAGGTCGTGGTCACCCGGGAGATCACCAACCAGCGACTGGCGCCGGCCTCGATGGAGACCCGGGCTGCCGCGGCCGTGTGGGGTACCGACGGCCGGTGCGTGCTGTGGTGTTCCAACCAGGGCGCGCAGGGCGCCCGGGCCAGTGTGGCCGGAATGCTGGGCATCGAACCCGCGCGGTTGCGGGTGATCACCCCGGACGTGGGCGGTGGATTCGGTGCCAAGTTCGGTGCGGAACCGGACTACGCGTTGGTCGCCTGGCTGGCCCGTCGGTTCGACCGGGCGGTGCGCTGGGCCGAGAACCGTTCGGAGAACCTGGTCGGTATGACGCACGGCCGCGCCCAGGTACAGCAGATAACGATCGGCGGGCGGCGGGACGGTACCGTGACCGCCTACCGGTTGGACGTACTCCAGGACTCTGGTGCCTATCCGCGGTTCGGTGCGGTGCTGCCCGAACTCACCCGACTGATGGCCACCGGGGTCTACGCGATCGACCGGGTGGAGACCCGGGCCCGCAGCGTGGTCACCAGTACGACCCCGCTGAGCGCCTACCGGGGGGCGGGACGTCCCGAGGCCACCGCGGCGATCGAGCGGGCCATGGACCTGTTCGCCGCCGAGATCGGGATGGATCCGGCCGAGGTACGTCGGCGCAACCTGATACCGCCGTTCACCGAGCCGTACACCACGTCGTGCGGCGCGGTCTACGACACCGGCGACTACCCGGCCGCGTTGGAGACGGTGCTGGCCGCCGCCGGTTACGACGAACTGCGCGCCGAGCAGGCCGAACGCCGGGCCCGCGGTGACGTGGTGCAGACCGGAATCGGCCTTTCGGTGTACGTGGAGGTCACCGGCGGTGCCGGGGAGGGTGGTTCGCCCAGGGAGAACGCCACCGTCGAGGTGCACCCCGACGGTACTGCCACGATCCTCACCGGCACCTCCCCGCACGGTCAGGGCCACGCCACCGCGTGGGCGATGCTGGCCAGCGAGCAGCTCGGCATCCCGATAGAGAAGATCACCGTGCGGCACGGCGACACCGACCTGGTGCCCCGAGGTGGCGGCACGGCCGGCTCACGCAGCCTGCAACAGGGTGGTTCGGCCGTACACAAGGCGACCAGGGAACTGGTCGAACTGGCCAGGCAGCGGGCCGCCGACCTGTTGGAGGCCAACCCGGACGATCTGGTGGTGGACACCGACCGGGCCGCGCTGACGGTGGCCGGGTCACCGGAGGCCGCGGTCACCTTCGCCGACCTGGCCGCGAGGGAACGGCTGTTCGCGTACACGGTCTTCAACGCGCCCGGCCCGACGTTCCCGTTCGGCGCGCACCTGGCGGTGGTCGACGTGGACACCGAGTCGGGCAAGGCCACCCTGCGCAGGATGGTCACCGTGGACGACGCCGGTACGTTGGTCAACCCGTTGCTCGCCGAGGGGCAGCGGCACGGGGGTATCGCGCAGGGTGCGGCCCAGGCACTGTACGAGGAGATGGTCTACGACGCCGACGGCAACCCGCTGACCGCCACGTTCGCCGACTACCCGTTCCTCACCGCACCGGAGATACCCAGCTTCGAACTGGTGTCGATGGAGACGCCCACGACATAC
>DATCXL010000363.1:0-2449 GCA_036565825.1 Mycobacteriales bacterium | reverse complement strand
CCAGAGACATCCGGTGGCACCGCCCGGACACGGCACCGGTCGTGTCCGGGCGCGACCGGGACTCGTGCGGGTCCAACCCCGCCGGGTTGTGGGCTGCCCGATCTCTCCGCCCATCGTCGACCCGCCCACCGCCGCCCTCGCGGGCGCCACACGCCCGCCCGAAGGCCGGCGCGGAGGGTGGATCGTGCCACGTGATACTGGTCTGGTGAGGCTGCGCGAGATGTTGGGGGCGAGGCAGCGGTGGCTCGAATGTCATCCCCGTCTCCAGTTGACGCTGGCTGCCACCGCCGCCGCCTGCTTCCTCGCTCTTGCCGTACTGCGGCTGATGAGCCGGGACGGTCGGTGTGGCCACAGGACAGCCCCAGGATTTCGTAGAGCGGATGGTGGTTATGCCCAGATCCGGCCGCGTCGGTAGGGCTGTTCTGGCTGGGCAGGTGGCGCGGCTTTGGTGAACATTTCTATCCACATGCCGTAGTCGACGAGCCCGGTGTCGAGTTGGAAGGCGCCGAGGACGGGCACAGGTCGGTGACTGGTGGCATCGGTGCGTGCCGCGACGGTGACCGCATTGCGGGCAGCGGCGATCGCCCAGTCGGCCCGGTCGGTTGCAGCCGGGAGGGAGGTGGTTGGTTCTGACGGCGTTGTTGAAGAGGGCGGGTCCTCCCTTTTCGAGGCCGGCTTCCTCGGCGACCTGCGTGCACGCTGGCTCATCGTGATTCCGTTCTGTTAGTTGGGCTGCGTGGCAGCCGTGGCCGGGCTGGTGAAGTCGAACCGCTTGAGGGTGGAGGTCGGCAGGCGGGGGACGAACAGTGTGCTGGCCTGTTGACGACCGGGATGGTTGAGGTCGGCGAGGGTGATGGTTTCGATGTCGGCGCCGACGAGATGCGGGCCGGCGCCGGAGCCGGTCTTGACGTAGTGCACGGTGTGGTCGGCGGGGTAGAAGCGCATCAGGTGGTCGCGAAGTTCGGTGATGCTGGTACTCGTGGCCATGGTGAGCCTGTCGGGGTCGGGGCCGACCGGAATGTCGAACATGGGTGCCTGCGGCAACAGGAGGTTCGCGGCGGTGTTGGGATGGATGTCGAGCCGGACGAAGCCGCTGGCTTCCCATATCTCGATCCCGTAGAACGGTTCGAGGTTCAGGTCAGCCCAGATGCCGTCAAAGCAGGAGACCGCGTTGGTGACGTGCGCCGTCATACCGCGCTTGGCGGTCTCTTCGAGGATGCGGTGCGCGACGAAGGTGCCGACCATGGCGCTGCCGTAGGTGACGAACGCGACCGGTGGTTCGGCTGCGGCCGCGGTCAGTACGGTGTCGAGCATCTCGCGGTAGGTCTGGTGTCGGGGCTTGTCTGGTCCGTACAGGTGCATGAGGCTTTCCATGTCGGGGATGCCGAACTCCGGGGCGCGCAGCGGGGGTACCCCGAATCGGCGGGTGCACTGACGGAGCACGGCGAGCATTTCCAGGGTGAAGTCGTTGGGGAACCGGTTGCCACAGCCGACGACGTGGACGTCGACGGTGGGTACGACGAGGTTCCAGGGCACCTCGACCATGCCGGTGGTGCTGGTCGTGGCCTGTCCGTTCGCGGTGGTGGGCACGGGTCGTCTCCTTGTGGATGGTGACGGCTAAGCGGTGGTGGACTCCCGCCAGCCACGGATCGCGCCGACGGTGACGGGCAGCAGGTCGCTGACGTCGATGGTGAACCGGAACACCTTGCGCGCCCGGCGGCTGTTCTCTGGGTCGAAGAACCGGAGCTTCACGTCCCAGCAGTCGCTGTCCATCCGGCAGAACGGACTGCGTTCGACGCCGGCCCGGTCGAAGGCGAGGCCGGCGGTCACCGCCTCGGAGATGGCGTGCGCGGCCTGGAACGCGTTGGTGACGGCGAAGTTGAGCGCGCGGTCGGCCGGCGTCAGGCCGTGGTTGCGCTGGTCGTGACAGATCCGGGTGAGCAGTTCGCGTAACGCGACGCGTACCTGCGGTGGGGTGGCGGCGCCGGTCGCAGCCCGCACGGCTTCGTCGACCAGGGCGGTGGTGTGCCAGCCGTACAGGCCGCGTACCTGTTCCATTTCGATTACGGGGAGTACCTGTCCGGAGAACAGTTTCACTGTCCGGTCGGTGAGTCGTCCGGGTATCGATACT
This sequence comes from Mycobacteriales bacterium, assembly GCA_036565825.1. GTDB lineage: Bacteria > Actinomycetota > Actinomycetes > Mycobacteriales > DASULA01 > DASULA01. The sequence goes on along the minus strand of DATCXL010000363.1, from coordinate 318 downwards.
CGTTCGATGAAGTCGTCGGCTTCTTCGCCGGCCACCTCACCGCCGAGCAGGCTGGTCATCAGTTCGTACACTCCGGCGGCGTATGGTCCGACGGGTTCGATGGCGTAGATGGGGGTGAGTTCCAGGTTCAGCGTCCAGATGAGTGCCTTGGCCTCGGAGGGGTGTGAGGAGAGGTGGTCGACCATCTGTCGGGCGTCGTACGGGTTGGCTGGTACCACGGTGTTCTCGACCGCTACCGGGGCCATGAGTTGCTTGAATGAGTCACGGCGTGCCTCGGTGCCAAAGTCGTAGCCCAACGTCCCCAACGCATAGACATAC
>DATCXL010000356.1:0-2685 GCA_036565825.1 Mycobacteriales bacterium | reverse complement strand
GCGGCGAAGCAGGCCGCGTTTCCACGGCAGTGCTGATCCGCCGCCGCGTCGGGTGATCTTGGGTACCGGGCAGCCGAAGTTCAGGTCGAGGTGGTCGATGCGGTCCTCGTTGACGAGCATGCGTACTGCCTCGCCGATCACCGTGGGCTCCACTCCGTAGAGTTGGAGGCTGCGCGGTGACTCGTGAGGACCGAACCCGATCATCGACATGGTTCTGGCGCTGCGTTCCACAACGGCCCGCGAGGTGATCATTTCACTGACGTACAGGCCGGCTCCGTAGCTGCGGCACAGGCTGCGGAACGGGGCGTTGGTGACGCCGGCCATGGGTGCCAGAACGACCGGTGGCCACACCAGGTGTGGGCCCAGGTGTAGTGGGCCGAACTTGTCGGGTCTGGCTGAGGGGTTTTTTTCGAGTGTGGCGGTCAACGGGGTCTGTCCTGCTCCTGGTCCCGGTCCGGGTCTTGGTGGTGGTCGGTGTGGTGTGTGGTTGGTTCGCCGATCTCCCCTTCGATGATCTTGCCGTGGCCGGGCCTGTCTTCTGGGTGTGGTGGACCGCGGTGGGAACGGACCCGGACCACTCCGGCGGTGGTGATCCGCCGGGCCGCGCTGGTGAGCACGATGTGACGGGTCAGTGACCGGGTGGGCGGGAACAGGCACAACAGGCCGAGCACGTCGGTGACGAACCCTGGGAAGAGCATCAGGGTGCCACCGAGCAGGACAAGGGTCCCGTTGATGACCTCCCGGTGTGGTGGGCGCCGTTCGGCCAGCGCGGTGGTGAACGCGCGCCAGGCCCGGGCGCCCTGGTGTTGGAGCAGCCAGGCGCCGGCAAGGGAGGTCGCCAGCAGCAGGGCGACGGTCGGCAGCGCCCCGATGGCGTGCCCGACCTGGAGGATGACGTAGATCTCCAGGAACGGGATGCCGATCAGGACGGCGAGCAGGATGAACGAGGCCACGTCAGTTCAACGCCGGGCGGCCACGGCTCGTTTCCGCATGGCCCGACCGGGGGTGGTCAGTCCCCACACGGTGACCCTCCACAAGGCCTCGGCGACGATCGCCCGGCTCATCTTGCTGTGTCCGCGGACGCGCTCGGTGAAGGTGATGGGTACCTCGGTGACCTGGTGGCCCGTGCACCAGGTGCGCCAGGCGAGGTCGACCTGGAAGCAGTAACCCTGGGAGGCGATGTCTGCCAGTGGTAGTACGCGCAGTAGGTTGCTGCGGTAGGCACGGTAGCCGCCGGTGGCGTCTCGTACCGGTACCCCCAGTAGGAGGCGGGTGTAGATGTTTCCGCCGCGGGAGAGGAAAAGCCGCGATGCTGGCCAGTTGAGTACCGTGCCGCCGGCCACGTAGCGTGAGCCGATCACCAGGTCGGCGTGCTGTAGCGCGTCGAGTAGGCGTGGCAGTTCCTCGGGGGCGTGCGATCCGTCGGCGTCCATTTCGACGACCGTGTCGTAGCCCTCCTGCAGGGCCCAGTGGAAACCGGCGATGTAGGCGGCGCCCAGGCCGTTCTTGTTCGTGCGGTGCAGGACGTGGATGTTGCTGTCGGAGGCTGCGAGTTTGTCGGCGAGTTCGCCGGTGCCGTCCGGGCTGGCGTCGTCGACGACCAGTGCGTGGGCGCCTGGTACGGCCGTGCGTAGCCGGGTGAGGACCGGTTCGATGTTGTCGATCTCGTTGTAGGTCGGGATGACGACGAGGACCCGCCCGACGTCGGCTGCGGTCATGCCTGTTCGTTTTCCTTCCAGGGTGGGGGCGTGCGGCGGCGGGTGACCGTGGCGATGACCTGCTGGTACGCCAGGGCTGCCAGGGCCATGGCGGTGAGCAGGAGTTCGGGGCTCGCCCCGAGCCGGGTCGCCAGCGTGTGTCCGGGTCGGATCGTGACGGCCTGGTCGTATACCGCGGGGGTGAAGATGGAGGTGCTCCAGCGCAGTGAGCCGTCTGGCGCGATGACGGCGCTGATGCCGCTGGTGGCGGCGACCACGACGGTGCGGCCGTGTTCGACGGCGCGCAGTCGGCTCATGGCCAGTTGTTGGTAGGTTTCGCCGGTGCGTCCGAAGGTGGCGTTGTTTGTCTGTACGACGAGTATGTCGCCGCCGTGGGTGGTGGCGTCGCGCACGATGTCGTCGTAGGCCACCTCGAAGCAGATCACGTCGCCGACGGTCACCGGGCCGATGCGTAGGGCGCCTGGTTTGTCGCCGGCGACCATGTCGCGGGGTACCAGGTCGACCTTGTCGCTGACTGCCCGAGCCAGTGAGCGCAGCGGGATGTACTCGCCGAAGGGCACCGGGTGCCGTTTGACGTAGGTGGCACCGGGGCCGGTGTTCGGTTCCCAGACGATTCCGGCGTTGCGGCGTTGGTCGTCGCCGGGTCCGTCCAGTACGGCGCCGACCAGGATCGGGGCGCCGATGGCTCTGGCGGCGCGGTCGATCTGGTCGCTGGCGTCGGGGTCGGCCAACGGGTCGATGTCCGAGGAGTTCTCCGGCCAGATGACCACGGCTGGTTTCGGTGCGGTCCCGGCGTGTACCCGGGCGGCCAGGTCGACGGTGGCCTTGACGTGGTTGAGCAGTACCTGTTCGCGTTGTGAGTTGAAGTCCAGGCCGAGTCGGGGAACGTTGCCCTGGACGACGGCGACGACGGTGGTGTCCCCGTCGGTGGGCAGGGTGGGGTGTAGGGCCAGTCCGCCGGCGGCGA
>DATCXL010000351.1:0-2360 GCA_036565825.1 Mycobacteriales bacterium | reverse complement strand
GGATGGCCGTTCCGGTCGAGTAGAAGCGGACCGGTGCGCCGGAGACGACGGCGGCGGCGTCCATCTCCGCGTCCGAGCCGGTGGACAGGATCTGCACCTCGTACACGACCACATCCCCAGCGGATGCGGCGACGGTGGCTTGGAGGGCTGTCGGGAACAGGGTCCAGGTGCCGGTGCCCGCGGCGCCGGTGAAGTCCGTCAGGCCGGTGATGCTGTTGTTGATCGAGACGGCCGAGGGTCCGCCGGTGGCAGCGGGGAGTTGCGCGGTCGGTACCAGTCCGTTGGCGTCGAGGGCGGCGTACCCGCCCGGCTGGCCCTTCTCGGCGGTGGCCTGCAACCCGGTGTGGGTGTGGCTGGTGGTGGCCGCGCCGATCGCCGCCGGAGTGACCGGGTCGGCCCCGGCGGTAGCGTGGGTGCCTGCGTGGAGTGTCGGTGGCCTGGCGTCCGTGAGTCGCGTGTCGGTCAGGGGGACGTACCGGGCGTCGGCCTGGGCTTGGGTGAGCGCACTGGTCAGCCCGGTGTCGACTGGAACCGGGGTGGTCAGGGCGTCGAGCAGGGTGACCGGCCCGGTGTCGGGGACGGTGACCGTCCACTCGCGGGTGCCCTCGGCGATCCGGTACTGGCTGCCTGCCGGGACGATCTGCGACTGTGGGGTCAGGTCCAACTCCCACGTGCCATCGGCGCCGGTGACGGTTTCGGCGTGGGTGACGATCTCCGCTGTGCCATCCGCCAGGAACGCGACAGCGGGCACCAGGTAGGCGCGGACAACCACACCTGCCTGCGGTGTCCCGGTGGCCTGCGGGTCAACCAGGGTGTTGGTGATCACGGTCATTGGTCATCGATCCCACGTACCCAGTCGACCGCCGCCGCCCGGTAGGTGGCCTGCGCGGTGTCGAGCAGACCCAACGTTTCGTGGAGGACCGCATCAGGGTTGGTGGCGAACACGGCCCGGGTGTCACCGTCGACGCCGTAGTAGGTGGCGACCAGGACGAAGCTTCGGACCATGCCACCGTCGAGAAGTTCACCGGCGGCGAGTGCTTCGGCGATGGCGTCGTTGATGCGGGAGGCGAACGGGTCGGTGTCGGGCATGGTGCACCTCCCGTGTGGTGGCCCCAGCGAGGATTCGAACCTGCGACCTGTGTCCGCGTTTCCGACGCGGGCTGCTCTACCGTTGAGCTACAGGGCCTCGATATGGCGAAGGCCCGCACTGTGGCGGGCCTGTCAGGTTGTGGTCACATGTCGACCACTGTGGACGAAGATATCAGACAATCACGCTGATCGTTCGTGGGCGTCCGCGTGTCTCCCGATGTGTGCGTGCCTCCACGTCCAGGACGTCCCCGAACCTGACCAGCAACCGGCCTCGATCGTCTAGGCCGGTGGTGGCGAGTAGGCCACGGCGGATCCACTTGTCCACCGCGGTGTAGGTGATGTCCCCGCCGATGGTGTCGAAGTAGGCGACCACGGCGCGGATGGTGACCTGCGCGTCGAGGTTCACGGCACCCATTCCTGCTGTTAGTCCGGGTGGGTCGACCAGCGGGACGCGACCGCGCGCAGCATCTGCTCGTACGCGCCGAAGCGGACCCTGGCAGCGCCCGCCAAGACGGTTCCCTCGGTCGTCTCGATGTTTGACCGGCCGATCTCGTAGCACTCGACAGCCTTGCGCGTGGCCTCCACGTCACGTAGGACGGCAGCGGGTTGGTGCAACAGAACGTGGTCGAGGTCCGCCTGCGTGTAGACGTAGTCGACGATCTCGTTCAGCCCGTTACTGCCGAGGGACACCGTGGCGCCGCCGTCTTTCCAGACCCCCGACGTCGCGGCGCGTGCTACGGCTTCCATCTCGTCCAACCGTGCGGTGATGAACACAACGATGGTCTGGGCCTCGCCTTGGTCACTCATGTGGTGCTGGCCATCTCCGCGAGTTCACCGAGCCCTTCCAACGTCACAGTCCCGGTGGCATCCCTAGCAAGTGTTCCCGTCCACTGCGCCTCCGCCACGCACGCGAACCCGAACAGAACCCGTCCTCCGGCTCTGATCACGACAGACAACGTGTCGGCCAGGTCGTGGGCGAAACCCTCGACCATGGGTGCTTCGACAGTCCACCGCACAGGCTGTGCCATGGGCACGCCGCGTTGCATGGCCTCACGGTCCGGGACCACCGGCGGGTCGACCACCTCACCGCAGATCCGGCAGTGGTACTCCGGGATGGAATAGCCCTCACAGCACCCGTCGTCGCATGGCACGTGCACAAGTTCGGTTCGCAGGGTCGGCAGTTCCCCGCCCTTGGAGTAGGCGTGGAAGTGCCCGAGGTTGTCTCGGTGGGTCCAGGCGAGGTCGGGTTTCGTGGCGTTGAGCATCCGTTC
>DATCXL010000347.1:0-2573 GCA_036565825.1 Mycobacteriales bacterium | reverse complement strand
GTGGTCGCCGTCGGCGACATGTCCACCTGCCCTGCCAACTGGTAGTGCGGGTGGCTGCCGATCGCGGGGACCATGGTCCCGTGCCCGGTGGCCGTCTCGGCCATCGTCGGTGCGCCGACCAGTGCCGCGGCCAGCAGTCCGCCGCCACACCGGCCATTGGTCTGGCCACCGACGGTCGCGATAACTGTGTCATTCAATCCCCCTGCCCGGAACCGTGTTCCACCAGCTCCGAAACGGCCCGCCATCGGCCCACCCGATGGCGTCGGCATCCGGACGTTACTCCCGGTCTATGGCGATTACCGGGATTCAAAACATGCCATACCAATGTCATGAGCGCGAAACTGGACAGTGTTGCTCAGACACGCCATTCAACTGCGCAAATGTTTGGCAGGCGCGAGGCAGAGGTTTACGGAAACACCAAGACCTACCTGGGGTGGAACCAGGAGAAGACAAAGGGAAGTTGTGGTCAACGCCGGCGCGGGAAGGGCGGGTGCACCGACCGTGGCTGTTCGCCGAACGCCACCGCACCGCGATGTGGGACTGCCCGGCGACCAGGCAGAAAGGTTGTCATGGACCAGCGCGCCGGTGCCGATCATGTCCTCTCCCGGGCCGGCACCGAACAGCCCGGATCAGCCAGGATCTGCCCAGACCCGGGTGCCGGACCCGACTGCCGGACCCGGGTGCCGCGCCGCTACCAGGCTCGCGCCAACTTCGCCGTCTCACTGCGGTGCCAGTAAGGTGAGGCGCTGGTTCGCCCGTGTCGGACGCGCCAACAACGGTCGCACCGTGGGCGACTCAACTACCGTGCGGGTGACCAGACCATCGGCGGCCGGCGCGTCGTGGCCGTATATAGGCACCATCACAGCAAAAGGGGTTCGCCGTGCCGCCTCACCCACCACAGCGGAATGTACTCGCGGTGCACGACCTGTCCGCCGAACCGGGTTCCCTCCCCGACAGCACGGAGCCCGCCGAGCGCAATGCCGACTTCCCCTGGGACAGCTTCGACTCCGGTTGGTACCTGCGGCACAACTACCTGTCCCTGCGGGACGACGACCGGCAGATCATCAAACTGACAGGTGAGTTCCTCGCCCACGCCTTCACCGGCGGGCGCTGGCACGGCATAGACGTGGGTACCGGCACAAACCTGTATCCGGCGCTGGCCATGCTTCCGCTGTGCCAACGGATCACCCTGCGGGAACACGCCGCGACCAACTACGAGTGGATCAGCCGCGAGGTCGCCCACTACTCGTCGAACTGGGACGAGTTCTGGGCAGCCCTGGCCGAGACCCCGTGCTACCGGAAGATCACCGATCCCCGCGCCGCGCTCCGACAACGGGCGACCGTCGAGCGGGGCAGCATCTTCGAGCTACCCCGCTCGACCTGGGACGTCGGCACCATGTTCTTCGTCGCCGAGTCAATCACCCACACCAGGGACGAGTTCGACCACGCCGCCCGGTGTTTCGTGCGGTCGTTGAAGCCGGGCGCACCATTCGTGGCCGCGTTCATGCGGAACTCCCAGGGTTACCCGGTGGGCACCCACCTGTTCCCGGCGGTCGCGATCACCGAGGCGGACGTGCGAGAATGTCTGCTCCCGGTCGCCGATGACGTCGAGATCCACCACATCACCAGCCGAACACCACTCCGAGACGGTTACAACGGAATGATGCTCGCGAACGGGAGAGCCTCCCGACCATAAACACCGCACAGGAGGGTCGCGGTCCAGATGAAGCTCCAACCGCGCCAGCAGCTCCTGGAGATCTGGCGTGCCATCGCGCACACCTCCTACCATGACGGTGGGTGGGTGTGGGGTGGGCGTGACCCGAGCAACTCGATCAGCGACGCCGAACAACTCCTCTGCCTGATGTCGCCGGCCACCGGCGTTCCGGCATTCAGGTTGGACCGACCGGACGAGACCGGCGAGGATGTTCTGGACGCGCTGAAGAACCTCGGTGACAGCGTCGAGATCCCCCGGCTACTGGTCCGTGTGCTCACCGAGTACATGGAGAGGTACACCGACGAGTCGGGCCGGCCGACATTCTCCGGAGATGGCTTCTTCCTGAGCGACAGCCCAGACGCCGAGCCGACCGAACAGCAACACGCGCTGGAGGTGGTGGACTCCTACTCGACCTCGGTCGCGCTGTCGCTGGCCACGATCGGTTTCGTTCGGGTCTTCCGTGACCTGGTGCGGCGGGAGGGGACCCGACGCGAGATCGACGCGCTGGAGACGATGGCCAGTCGGCGGCTCAGCGCGGCCATGGTCGGCCTGCTGCGCAGCTTCACCGTCAACGTCTTCCCGGCCGACACCGGCCAGGGGCGCACCCTGTGCCGGATGGTCAACCAGAACGGCCTGCCCGAACGGGAGATCGTCCGCGAGTTGCGTCGGTCGCTGTTGGCGATCAACGCCCGACTGCGCGACGTGACCATCGGTTCTGGCTCGGGTATCGCCGACGACCTGGACGACCCGAACCGGCTGTTCGAGTGCGGCTGGTCGTGGGGCACGGTGCGAAACGCCCCGCGGATCGCCACCACCGAGGACATCGGAACCCAGCCCGACGGAGTGGCCGAGGAGAAGC
>DATCXL010000326.1:0-4192 GCA_036565825.1 Mycobacteriales bacterium | reverse complement strand
CGGTGCGGCACCGCGATACCGGCCGAGTCGTACCCCCGGTACTCCAGCCGACGCAGCCCCTCGAGCAGGATGGGGGTGGCCGCACGGTGGCCGACGTAGCCGACGATTCCGCACATGTGTGCCTCTCTTTTCTTGGCCGTGATCAGCCGTAGACGATGCGGCGGAGCTGGCGCTGGGTCAGTGCCGGCGCGGTGACCGGGTGTTCGGCCAGTTCGGCGCTGATGACCGCCCAGATCTGGTCGTTGTTGAACTGGCGCCGTCGAAGTTCGGCGTGCCTGCGTCGGACGAACTGCTCGGTGGTCTCGCCGAAGTAGGCGATCACGTCGGCGATCACCCGAGCCGCCGTGGGCGGTGGAAGCCCGGTCGAGGCGGCCACGTGGCGCACCAGGTCCGGCGGAATCGGGTGGCTCATGATCACGAGCCTGACGCCTACGCACCCCTGAGGTCAAAGTTCCTGCCCGAATTCGGGCAGGGACTGCCTGGTACGTCATGCGAAGACGTGGTGCGACGGAACCGGTCCTGTCCCAGGGTGAGGTGAACCGGAGCACACGCCCACCACACCCCGGGTCCGGCAGCCCGGCGCCGGGTAGGGTCATGGCCGGCGCGCCGGGAAGTCTGGTCGGCAGGTGTACAGGCCTTCGTCGGCTGAGGGAGTGGGTGCGTCAGATGCGGTGTACCGGTGTGGGCGGCCGGTTGGTGGACCGGCGATCGGGACCCCTGGCGGGCTCGGGAGCGTTGCGGTGAGGGACACCTACACGTTCGCGCTGATCGTGTTGGTCACCGCGCTGGCCGCGGCACTGGCCGTGTCGTCCAACCGGATCAGTGCCCGCATCCGGATACCAGCCCCGGCGATCTTCCTGCTCGTCTCGGCGCTGGCCTCCGACCTGTGGCCGGGACTGGGCCGGCTGCCCATCACCGACGTCGAGCGGATCGTCACGGTCGCGCTGGCGGTGATCCTGTTTGACGGTGGCATGAACATCGGCCGGCGACGGTTCGGCACGGTGGTCGGTCCGGTTGTCTGGATCGGGGTCGTCGGTACCTTCGCCACCGCCGCCGGGGTGGCCGCGGCTGCGCACCTCCTCTTCGGCCTGGGCTGGCAGGAGTCGTTGCTGATCGGTACCGCGCTGTCACCGACCGATCCGGCGGTGGTGTTCTCCGTACTGGGTAGTCGGCGCGTGGGCGGCCGCAGCGGTTCGCTGCTGGAGGGTGAGTCCGGGGCGAACGACCCGGTCGGCATCGCCCTGATGATCGCCCTGCTGGGCGCTTCGGGTACTGGTGGTGCCGCGGCCACGGGGCAGGTGGTCGTCACCTTCGTCGAGCAGATGGCCATCGGTGCGGTGGTGGGGCTGGCAGGCGCGACAGTGTTGCTGGCGCTCATGCGCCGGGTACCGCTGCCCAGCGAGGGGCTCTACCCGCTGCGCGTCCTCGCCGGCGCCATGATCGTCTACGGTGCGGCCACGGTGGCGCACGGGTCGGGCTTCCTGGCCGTGTTCGTGGCCGGCATCCTGATGGGGGACGAGCGTGCCCCGTACAAGGGGGAGATCGAACGCTTCCACTCGTCGCTGGCCAGCCTCGCCGAGATCGTCGCCTTCGTGGTGCTCGGGCTGAGCGTGCACCTGAGCGTGCTGGGCAGTGATCACACCTGGTTGGTCGGGCTGGTGCTGGCCGTGCTGCTCGCGGTGGTCATCAGGCCACTGCTGGTCGGCGCGCTACTGCTCCCGGTGCGGTTGACCTTCGGCGAGCGGGTCTTCGTCTCGTGGTCGGGTCTCAAGGGCGCGGTGCCGGTGCTGCTGGGAACGTTCATCCTCACCGCCGGTGTGCCGAACGCGGATCGGATCTACAGTCTGATCTTCGTCGTGGTGGCGTTCTCTGTGATCGTGCAGGGTGGGTCCGTTCCGGCCGCTGCGCGGCTGTGTCGTGTACCCATGCACACGGTGGACCAGGAACCGTGGACGGTCGGGGTGCGACTGCGGCACGAGCCGGAGGGTTTGCGTCGCTACGTGATCGCGCCCACGGCTCCGGCTGACGGCAGGACCATCGGCGATCTGGAGCTCGACGAGAGCGCCTGGATCACCCTGGTGATCCGCTCGGGTCGCCTACTGCCCTCCGCCGCGTCGACCACTTTGCTGGCCGGCGACGAGGTGGTGCTCCTCGTCGACCCGGAGCGACCGGTCGAGGTCGCTGGTTTGTTCGGGGCGTCGCCGCCAGGCACTGCGGGTCCGGGCTGACCCCACGGACCGGTCGAGTGGTGTACCCGGTGCCTGTCGGTGTCAGGACCGACCCGGTTAGACGACCCCTGTGTCGGCCCGTCGTTCGTGGTCGAGTAGCCATGCCTTGCTTTCCAGGCCGCCGCCGTAGCCGGTGAGGGCGCCGGTGGATCCGACCACACGGTGGCAGGGCACGATGATGCTGACCGGGTTCCGGCCGTTGGCCAGGCCCACCGCCCTGGCCGCGGTGGGTCGCCCGATCTGGTCGGCCAGTTCACCGTAGGTCACGGTCCGGCCGTAGGGGATCTCCCGCAGGGCGGCCCAGACCCGCTGCTGGAACGGGGTACCGGCAGGAGCCAACGGAACGTCGAAGGCGGTCAACTCCCCGGCGAAGTACGCGCGTAGCTGGGCGGCACACTCGGTGAACGGGGCCGGGTCGGCCACGCCGAGGGTCGTCGGGTCGGGCGGGTACCGGCGTTGTCGCAGGTAAAGGCCGGTCAGGGCGCCGTCGGCGCCAAGGAGGGTCAGCGGACCCAGCGGACTGTCCAGTACGGTGTGCGCCCGGCTCTTATGCGGAGCGCGGTGGGGCACTGTGGTCAGCCGCAGCCGCAACCGCAGGAACCGCCACAGCAGCCGCCGCCGCCACCGCCAGCAGCACCGGCGCCGGCGGTCTGGCGGGCACCGGAGACGGCCACCGCCGAGGGCAGCTTGATCGTCTCGGCGTGTCCGTGTGGGCAGTTTGCCGGTGCGGACGCGTCGGCCATCGGGCGGGACAGCTCGAAGGTGGTCTGGCAGATGCGGCAGCGGTAGTCGTATCGAGGCACCCCACCAGCCTAGGCAGTCCCGGTCGGGGTCGACCCGTCGGGTACTGACAGGCCGGAATCGACTGGGTTGGGCGCTCAGTCGGTCGGATCGGTGCCGCCGGTCGCGGTACGGGCCCGGGTGAGTGCGTCTCCACCGGCACCGAGGCGGCGGTCGTACACACGTAGGGTGTCCAGTCCAGCGTGCCCCAGCATCCGGGCGACCTCGTAGGGGTCCTCACCGGCCTGCAGGGCGTCGGTGGCCGCACCGGCGCGCACCGAGTGCGCGGCCAGGTCGGCGACGAACTCCGGATCCAACCCGGCGGCGGTGGCGTGGACGCGCACGATCCGGGCGACCGCCTCGCCGGACAGTCGCAGGTCCCGGCGTAGCCGACCACCCCGGGTCAACGGGTAGAACAACGGAACACCGGTGCCGGCGGTACGTCCGGCCAGGGCGGTCAGATCCGCGGCCGCCAGCCAGTCGCGCACCGCCGACAACACGCACAACTCGGCGTGCCCTCCGGGCAGGGCCGGGATGCGCAGTACCTCGCCGCGGCGCTGCTGGTCGGTCTTGGATCTGCGGATCACGATGGTCAGTTGTCGCGCCGACAGGGCCAGGTCGGCGCAGTCGAGGGCGGAGACCTCCGAGCGACGCCGGAACGCCAGCAGGATGACCGCCCGATCCCGTGCCGCGGCCAACGGGTTGGCCTGGTCGATGGCCGCCGAAACGACCTGACGCAGGTCGTCCAGCCGCAGCGGCGGGCGGCCCCGAGGTGGGCGGGGATGTGAGCGGCGTAGCCCTGCCACCGCCTCGCGGACGAGCGGGTCGCGGCCCGGTGGGGCGTGACCAGCGGCCACGCTGACCGCGTTGATCGCGGTCAACCTGCCCTCCAGGGTGGACAGTGCGGTGTCCTGCGGGCGGTTGGCCATGTCGCCCAGGTAGAGCGCGACCAGCAGCGGGTCGATCGGCATGGGAACCCGTGGCGGGTCGCCGGTGGCGTACCCGCACTTGGCACACCAGTCAGCGAAGTGTCGCCAACGTTGCCCGTAGGCCCGCCGGGTGGACTGGGCCCGTCCGGCGGCGACCAGTTCGACGACGGTGGCCGCGGCGGCTGCCAGCCGGGCGTGCACGTTGGTGACCAGGACCGGGTCGGCTCCGGCGGCGGCCAGGGCGGACGGTCCGGC